>NZ_CVTX01000135.1:21405-33324 GCF_900005715.1 Pseudomonas sp. 34 E 7 | reverse complement strand
GATCATCGCGGCTCACGCGCTGGTCGTTGATGTAATGCTCAAGGGTAGTGGACATGGCAGGCGCTCCAAGTAGTTGGCGTTGGCACCCACCTTAGGCTTTCGATTTGTTCCGAACCAGAGCAGAATCCTGAACTTATTGTGCACACTGGCGAACAATACCCCCATGGAAAAAGCCGAGATCGAAGGGCTGTGGACCCATATCCACTGGCTGTCGGTGCTGGAAGAACAAGGCACCTACACCGCCGCCGCCGCGCGCCTGGGCGTGAGCAAGTCAGCGGTGAGCCAGCGTATTTCCGACCTGGAAAAGGCCACCGGCACCCGCCTGGTCACGCGCACCACGCGCAGCGTACGGCTGACCGACGCGGGGCTGTCGTTGACCCGCGAAGTGCGCAGCGCCTATGAACACATCGCCCGCAGCTTTTCTTCGGTGCGCGACCAGGCCGGAGAAGCCCGCGGCCTGGTGCGGCTCACCGCGCCCGTGGCGTTCGCCCGGCAACAGCTGGTGCCGCACCTGCCGCAATTTTTGCAGCAATACCCGCAGGTGCGTATCCAGCTGGACGTGTCCGACGCCCTGAGTTCACTGGCCGCAGAAGGCTACGACCTGGCCGTGCGCCATGGTTTCCAGATCCCCGAAACCCATGTGGCCTGGAAGCTCTGCGACACCGCCTCGGTGCTGGTCGCCACCCGCGACTACCTGCAGCGCCATGGCGAACCCGGCGCGCCGAGCGAGCTGTCGGCGCACAACTGTTTGTTCTACCCACGCGGCACCGACCAGCCGGCCTGGACCTTCGAACGCGGCAGCCAACACATCGAACGCCTGACCATCCCCATCGCCGGCAGCTTCGCCACCAACAACAGCGAAGCCCTGCGCGACGCGGCGCTCAACCACCTGGGCATCGCCCTGCTGCCGGACTTCAGCGCCCATGCGGCGCTGGCCGAGGGCAAGCTGGTGCAAGTCTTGAAGGGTTGGACGCTCAAGGGCGCGTTTGCCGATGAGATCTACCTGATTCGGCCGTACTCGCCCCATGTGCCGAAGTCAGTGAGTGCGCTGGTGGGGTATCTCAAGGAAAAGCTGTTGGGGGGATTTCGATTCCTGGATTAAGCCAACGTCAGCGACAGCCCCCCACAATCAGTCAGGCCACCTTGCACCAGGGCTTTTAAGGAGCATCCAGAATTCGATGAAAAAGAAAACTCAAGCCCTCACCCGCCTTGAAGTTCCAGACCTCTGGTGTGCCATCCGCCTTCAGGAAACTGCATGGTTTATCGCCTTGATACTCAGGCATTGAAAGCTGACAAAAGGCAGTGAGTCTGGAAAAAATATCGCGGTACTTACCCGCCGACCGTTGCGCAATACTGCCGCACGCCAGAAAAGCTGAATAAGTCAGCATCTTGTGCGCGCGGGCTTTAATCAAATTTTCAGAGTCAGGCGGCTGGGTCAGAAGTTCGTCGGCTTCAACAAAATCGAGGTATTTTTCCAGCGCTCTTCTTGGACACCAGAAAGACCAAAGACCACATACCATAATGGGTAAGTTGCAGTCGCTGGCCCCATCAGTACTCAGTGCGTTGCGCCAATTTGGCGCAATATCGCTGCACTCCAATGCATTCAGGTCGGCACCTTCGCGATAGATGAAATAGGCAGGAAAGCAATCGATGGCGTCTTTCAATGCCTCATGAAAAAAACTGGCGTGAACACTGTTGGTCAACGCATCGTTGGCGTCACCGATCACCCGCAACTGGTTGGCAACACCGCCGTGAGATCGGGCACCAAAAGGCCCATTAAGCCGCCACCCACCACCATCAAGTTGCTCGATGTCCTTCAACTTGTAGTGTTCGAGCGGAACAACGAAGCGCCTGAACAGGTTCGCATAACTTTGTGGAAAATACCGCGCCGCGAATAGCCACCCCACCACGCTGTCTTTATCCAGCAAGCGTGATTCGATATCAGAATTTTTCAAAATTTCGTAATCGAAAGTGCTGTGTTTCTTCAAGCCTTCCAGCTTGGTGATCAAGGGGCCGCTGGGGGTCGTTGAGTAAAATCCAACGAACTTGGTACAGCCATTGGAGACGACGGCCGACAGCGGATCGTATTCCTTATCGGCCCCCACGGCGTTATCGCTATGGGCATAATGTTTGCAACTGACCAGCAGCACATCGCCATTCAAGCGGACCTTGAGGTCCATATCATTGTCAGGGCCCCTCATTGGGCCGGACTCGACGATGCCCCCCATGACCTTTGTAAAGTACTCCTCGGCAAACTTCTCGAACGCGTCCAGTTCATCCCTGGCCTTGGCCTTCTTTCTGGCTTTGCGCTGTTTTGGGCTTGCCGTAGGAATTTCACGAAAATCCAAAATACCCACATGACCTCCTGGTCGTATCGCTTCATGAGTCGGAATAACGCTCACCGACGTGGAATAGCATAGCGCCCATCATAACGGCAAAGCAGATTGCGTAATCCTCTTGAATACTTGCCTGATCCTCCGACTTATCAACGATCTGCATAGATGGCGCTTGTGCAGTCGTCTACAGTCCAACGAGTGCGCGCGCGTTCGAGATGAACACTTTTTTCGACGCAGCGGCCGTGGGCACTTCATGTCGTTGATGCCCCATAAAAATAAAGCACCACCCACCGATGATCAGCAGGTAAGCCGCCATGCAATTACGTATTAACCAACAGGCCTATGAGGTCGATGCCGACGCCGACACGCCATTGCTGTGGGTGATCCGCGACGACCTGGGCCTGACCGGCACCAAGTACGGCTGCGGCCTGGCCCAGTGCGGCGCGTGTTCGGTGCTGGTGGACGGCAACGTGGTGCGCTCGTGCGTCACGCCGGTGGCCGGTGTGGTCGGTCGCGAGATCACCACCATCGAGGCCATTGAGGCCGATGACGTGGGCAAACGCGTGGTCGCGGCCTGGGTCGAGCGCCAGGTGGCGCAATGTGGTTATTGCCAGTCCGGGCAGGTCATGGCGGCCACCGCGCTGCTCAAGCACACCCCGGCGCCCTCGAAGGCGCAGATCGACGCGGCGATGGTCAACCTGTGCCGCTGCGGCACCTACAACGCCATCCATGCCGCCATGGATGACCTGGCCGCCGGGAAGGAGACCGTCTGATGAGCACTATCCTGCCTGACGTAACCCTCGACGCGCCGGTCAACCTGTCGCGTCGGCGCTTCCTGGCGAGTACCGCCGTCGGTGCACTGGTGATCGGCTTTGGCCTGCCGCTGGGCACATCCCGGGTGCAGGCCGCCACCGGCGCCGGCGCCGAACGCGGCACCCAGGTGCCGGCGTTCCTGGAGATCCGCCCGGACGGCAGCGTGCGCCTGCTCAGCCCCTTCATGGAAGGCGGCCAAGGCACGCACACCGCCATGGCGCAGATTATCGGCGAGGAGTTGGATGCCGACCCGGCGACGTTCACCGTTGAAGCCGCGCCGCCCGGCGAGGCCTATGTGGTGATGGAAAATGGCATGCGCATTACTGGCGGCAGCATGTCGGTGCGCATGAGTTACCCGACCATGCGCCGCCTCGGCGCCCTCGCCCGGGCCATGTTGCTGCAGGCCGCTGCCGAGCAGCTGAATGTACCGGTCGCCCAACTGACCACCCAACCCGGCCGCGTGCTGCACGCCGCGTCGGGCCGATCGCTGGGTTACGGCGAGTTGGCCGGGCGCGCCCTGGACATGCCGGTGCCGGACCCTGCCGGCATCACCCTGCGCGACCCGAGCCAGTTCCGCTGGATCGGCAAGCCGGTCAAACGCCTGGATGCCTATGACAAATCCACCGGCAAGGCGCAATACAGCATCGACCTGAAAGTCGACGGCATGCTCCACGCCGCCGTGCAGCACGCGCCGCGCCTGGGCATGAGCGTGGGCAGCCTGCGCAATCAGGCTCAGGTCGAGGCCATGAAGGGCGTGCATTCGGTGCACACCTTGCCCGGCGCCGTGGCAGTGGTGGCCGAACGCTGGTGGCACGCCAAGCGCGCCGTTGAAGCGATCCAGGTGGACTGGCTCGACGCCGCCGCCGACTCCAGCGTGCGCGCAATGCCGGCGGACTTTTCCAGCGACAAGTACCGTGACTTTCTCGCCACTCAACAGGGCCCGGCCCGTGACGAAGAAAACACGGGAGACGTAGCCGCCACGCTGGCCAGCGCCAAAACCCGCGTCGACGCCACCTATCACAATCAATACCTCAACCACGCCCAGCTGGAGCCGCCCTCGGCGCTGGCGCGCTACAACCCCGACGGCACGCTGGAGGTGTGGCTGCCGAACCAGGCGCCGGATATGTTCCGCGCCGACATCGCCAAGCGCACCGGCCTGGCCATTGAACAAATCACCCTGCACTCCCCGCTGCTGGGCGGTTTTTTCGGTCGGCACTTCCTGTATGACTCGGCCAACCCGTATCCGCAGGCCATCGCGCTGACCAAGGCCGTCGGTCGTCCGATCAAGCTGATCTGGAGCCGTGAGGAAGAATTCTTGCGCGATGTGCTGCGCCCGGTCGCGGTGGTCAAGTTCCGTGCCGCGCTGGATGACAAGGGCCTGCCGCTGGCCATCGAAGCGGTCAGCGCCACCGAAGGCCCCACCGAAGCGATTGCCGGCAAACAGGGCGACAAGCTCGACCCCACGGCCCTCGAAGGCCTGTCGGGCAAGAGCTATGCGATTCCCAACACGCGCATCGCGCAGATCTACGTCAAAGGCCCGGCCATGCTCGGCTACTGGCGTTCGGTGGGCAATTCGTTGAACGACTTCTTCTACGAAGCGTTCCTTGATGAACTGGCGGACAAAGGCGGCCATGACCCGTACGAACTGCGCCTGCACCTGCTGCGCGACAATGCGCGGCTGACCACGCTGCTGCAAGCGGTGGGCGAATTGTCCGGCGGCTGGAAGCGCGGGCCGTTCACTGCCGAGGACGGCAGCCGCCGTGCCCGTGGCGTGGCGATGGCCTCGCCCTTTGGTTCCCACGCGGCGGTGGTCGCCGAGGTGTCGATCGAGCACGGCCAGGTCAAGGTGCATGACATCTGGCAGGCCATCGACCCCGGCAGCATCGTCAACCCGGCGATCATTGAAGCCCAGGTCAACGGCGCCGTGGCCCTGGGCCTGTCGCAAACCTTGCTGGAGGAAGCGGTGTACGTGGACGGCATGCCACGGGCGCGCAACTACGACCTTTATCCGATCCTGCCGCCGTCGCGGATGGCGCGGGTGCACGTGAAGATCGTCGAGAGCGGCGAAAAGATGGGGGGCATCGGCGAACCGCCGTTACCGGCCGTGGCACCGGCGGTCGCCAATGCGGTAGCCCGGTTGACCGGCCAGCGCATCCGCAGCTTGCCGTTGAGCCGCTACACCTTCAGTTAACCCACAGGGAACGCCCATGAACAACCGCCGATTCGCAAGAACCGCAGGCTGGCTGGCGCTGCCCTGCCTGATCGTCGCGGGCCTCTTGGCCTGGTACGTCACCCGCGAGCCCGCCTCGCCGTTCGAACAGGAACACGCCACCGGCCTGGACCCGGCACTGGTCAGTCGCGGCGAGTATGTCGCCCGTGTGAGCGACTGCGTGGCCTGCCACAGCCTGGCGGGCAAAGCGCCGTTTGCCGGTGGCCTGGAGATGGCCACGCCGCTGGGGGCCATCCATGCCACCAACATCACCCCCGACCGCGACCATGGCATCGGCCGCTACAGCCTCGCCGACTTCGACCGTGCCGTGCGCCACGGCGTGGCACCGGGCGGGCGCCGCCTGTACCCGGCCATGCCCTACCCGTCCTACGTAAAGCTCAGCGACGACGACGTGAAAGCGCTGTATGCGTTCTTCATGAAAGGCGTGCAACCGGCCAACCAGGCGAATATCCCCAGTGATATTCCCTGGCCGCTGAACATGCGCTGGCCCATCGCCCTGTGGAATGGCGTCTTTGCCCCCACAGCGCCCTACGCGGCCAACCCCGGCCAGGACGCGCTGTGGAACCGTGGCGCGTATATCGTCCAGGGCCCCGGCCACTGCGGCAGTTGCCACACGCCGCGCGGCCTGGCGTTCAACGAGAAGGCCCTGGACCAATCCGGCGCGCCCTTCCTCGCAGGCGCCCTGCTCGACGGCTGGTACGCGCCCAGCCTGCGCCAGGACCCCAACACCGGATTGGGCCGCTGGAGCGAGGCGCAGATCGTGCAGTTCCTCAAGACCGGGCGCAACCAGCATGCGGTGGTCTACGGTTCGATGACCGAAGCGTTCAACAACTCCACGCAGTTCATGGCCGATGACGACCTGGCCGCCATCGCCCGCTACCTCAAGTCCCTGCCCGGCGACCCTCAGCGTGACGGCACGCCCTGGCAGTATCAGGCGGCCGATACGCGCCAGGACATTCCCGGCGCCCACACCTACGCGACCCGCTGCGCCTCCTGCCATGGCCTGGACGGCAAGGGCCAGCCGGAGTGGATGCCGCCGCTGGCCGGCGCCACTTCGGCGTTGGCCAGGGAAAGCGCCTCGGCGATCAACATCACCCTCAACGGCTCACAACGGGTGGTGGCCGCCGGGCTGCCGGACGCCTACCGCATGCCGGCGTTCCGCGAGCAATTGTCCGACCAGGAGATTGCTCAGGTGCTGACCTATGTGCGCAGTACGTGGGGCAATCAGGGTGATGCGGTCGACGCCCAGTCAGTAAGCAAATTGCGCGGACATACCGATCCGGCCAGCGCCAGCCCGATCATTTTGCACATGCGTTGATACACAGCGATCCAATGTGGGAGGGGGCTTGCCCCCGATAGCGGTGGGTCAGTCACCTCTTCATTGACTGACACCCCGCCATCGGGGGCAAGCCCCCTCCCACATTTTGCTCCAGGTTGCTCCAGGCACTTACTTGCTCTCGTCGGCCTTGCCTTCCTGCATCTGCACCGACGATTTGCTGCCGCCTGTGTTGTCCTTGGTGGTGTTATCGGAATTATCGAAACACCCGTGCAACAGGAACACGCTGCAAAGGCTCAAGCCCATATAAAACTTTTTCATGAAATCACCTGATGAGTGAAGGAAATATCGCCAACCCTTGGTGCATGTGGCCAGTACCGGGAGGCAAACGTTCCGCCCAGAGGCGGCGAGACGACGAGTGGTTTGCTGTTGACCTGCTAGCATTTACGCAAAGAATATTCGCGCTAATCTTGATCCGCTACGGCCTGCTGCTGGTGTCCCGAAAAACATCCCGTCTCTCATCCGTGGGCTGAATGCAGCGACACCAACAGAGCGAGGCTTCCCATGCCGGATACCCCTGCCACACCAGCGCAACACTGCACGATCGATTACCTTCAAGACACGCTGTTCGGTGCAAACCCGCTTTCCTGTGAGTGCCAGGCCCGGATTACGCAGCACGGCGAGTGCGTCACGTTGCGTATCCTGTCGCCCTGGCCGGAAACGTTGGCGAAGGCCCATACGCTTACGATCAAGGCAGAAGGCCGCACCTATCATGGCGTCCTCCTGGAAGCCCAGGCATCCGGTGCAGATGAACTGGTGCTGGCTGTTGAACGTCAGCCGCAACGGCCGGGGGCAATCGATCACTGACCCACGCCGCAGCCAATGCGCACAGGCGCATCAATCCGGTTGAACACCCACCTCGGCAGGCTTTCTAGATGTGCTCTACCAACGCCCATGGAGGGACTGCCCAATGACGATTACCCGCCTGCATTCACTGTGCCTGGCGATTTCGATTGCCGCGCTGACCGCCTGCGCCGGCAATGATTCGGCCTCGAATGTCGTCGCGCCCGGCGAGGCCAAGTCACCCACTACGCGCAGCCTCGACGCCGGCGCCGCGCTGTTGCAATCGCGCCCGCCCATCGACGCGCTGAATGCCTACCTGGATGGCTTCCACTTCTACAACGGCCATCCCGACGTGCAGATGGAAGCCCATCACTACTGCGCCATCCTCAACGAGGAGGTGATCCAGTGCGTGATTTACGACGGCAATCGCAAGGATGCCAAGTTGATGGGCGTGGAGTACATCATCAGCGAGCAATTGTTCAGCACGCTGCCTGCGGCGGAAAAGGCGCTGTGGCACAGCCATGTGCACGAGGTGAAATCCGGCCAACTGGTTGCCCCTGGGATTCCGCAGGTGGCCGAACACGCATTGATGGAAAAACTCGTGCACACCTACGGCAAGACCTGGCACACCTGGCATACCGACCTGCACAAGCGCCTGCCGTTGGGTGTTCCGCAACTGATGATGGGGTTCACCGCAGACGGCCAGGCCGACGCGAAGATGGTCGCCGAGCGGGATCAGCGGATGGGGGTCGACAGTGCCCGCAAAAAGACCGATCGCGCCGACATCGTCGCTCCGCCCATCGCGCCCGGTGCGGACGCCTGGCGTGAGGGCAACATCATCCAGATCGTCGACCCCACCCAGGCTCCCCACCAGCACTGACGGCAGCAGCCGGTCATTTGGATTGAACGATCATTTGCCGGCGCTTGCCTCACAAGAATCGGGGCGCGTTCGTTGCCCTTCGCACAAGGAGTCCATCCATGTCTTATGACCATCAAGGCACCGCCAGCGTCATTACTGCTTCGCGCCACCTGGGCACCGAAGATGATGAACTGCTGAATGAGAACGTCGATATAAAAATGACCTGCAGCGGCAAGCCCACCATTGTCCGTGTGGATTTTTCCAGCCCGCTGCAATGGCCCGGGCATCCGAACTTCGTCACGGTCAATCTGCCCGACGGCACATCTGTCAGCGGTGTAATCGTAGAATTACAACGCCCGGCCGACGGGCCAGGCTGGGTCACCTACACGGTGGACGACTGAGACCGAGCGCAGGTCATCGCCTTGTCTGACAACTTCTTTGAATTATTCTTGACGCCAAATATCTGTAGTTCGTGAGCATAGGGAGACCTCATGAAAAACAACGAGTTATTCACCATCAATTATCAGCTTCACGGCGAGCCCAGGTCGTTTATCGTACGCGCGGCGCGCATGAATAACGCTGAAGCATGGCACTGGGCCAGTTGCGATGCCGGCGTGGCGGTCATCCCCAGGTTCGGGCAAAACAATCTCAAGCGCGTCTCCAAGCCGATGGCGGAAAAATACGGCATTACGGACGTGCGCTGGTGCGGTGCGGCAGCTATCCAGTGGGCGGAGGGCGTTACACAATGAACGGTCAGGTGCAGGACGTTACAACGCGGCAGACAGTCAACGCCGAGGTGGCGCACAACAGTCAGATGTTTTTCGAAGCGGATCGACTGGAGGCCCTGGCGTACAAAATCATCGAATCCTATAGCGGCGATGCGGCCATCTGGGCGCGTTTCACCGAAGCCAAGAAGTGTGCGGATGCGCAGCGTACGGCGGCTTATCGAGAGTGGATGCGTATCCACCGCACAAGGAAGAAGTAAACCAAAAGCCCGAAAGCACTGAATATCCACTGTGGGAGGGGGCTTGCCCCCGATGGCGGTCTGTCAGTTATAAAAACTTGACTGATACACAGCCATCGGGGGCAAGCCCCCTCCCACATTTTGGATTTGCGCAGTGCTCGGCATCTTCAGCAGCCCCCGCCTGAGTCGCGTAATCACCTCACGAAGATGAAGTAAACCAATAATCCGAAAGCACTGAATATCCACTGTGGGAGGGGGCTTGCCCCCGATGGCGGTCTGTCAGTTATAAAAACTTGACTGATACACAGCCATCGGGGGCAAGCCCCCTCCCACATTTTAGACTTGCACAGTGCTTGGCATCGTCAGCAGCCCCCGCCTGATTCGCGCATTCACCGCACGAAGATGAAGTAAACCAATAATCCGAAAGCACCGAATATCCACTGTGGGAGGGGGCTTGCCCCCGATGGCGATCTGTCAGTTATAAAAACTTGACTGATACACCGCTATCGGGGGCAAGCCCCCTCCCACATTGAGGCCTGCTCTGTTTCCAACTTCCTTAGAGAATCGGCTTGCCCCCGGTCACGCCATAGCGCTCGCCAGAGATATAACTGCCCTCATCGGACGCCAGCAGCACATAGATCGGTGCAACCTCCACCGGCTGGCCTGGCCGACCCAGCGGCGTGTTGCTGCCAAACTCCTTCACCATGTCGTCGGTCATCGTGGACACGATCAACGGCGTCCAGATCGGCCCCGGCGCCACGCTGTTCACGCGAATGCCGCGCTCGCCCAGCATCTGCGCCAGGCCTGCGGTGAAGTTCGCGATCGCGCCCTTGGTCGCCGCATAAGGCAGCAGTGACGGATTGGGCATGTCGGAATTGACCGAGGTGGTGTTGATGATCGAACTGCCCTTGGCCATGTGCGGCAGCGCCGCCTTGCAGATCCGGAACATCGCGGTGATGTTGATGTTGAAGGTTTTTACCCAGTCTTCGTCGGGGATGTCTTCCAGCGATTTGTAGGTCATCTGGAACGCGGCGTTGTTGACCAGCACGTCGATACGTCCGAACTGCTTGACCGTGTCATTGACGATGGCGCTGCACTGCGCGGCCTCGCCCAGATCGCCGGGCAACAACAGGCACTGGCGCCCCGCCGCTTCGACCCAGCGCGCGGTCTCTTTCGCATCCTCGTGTTCATCCAGATACGACACCGCAACGTCGGCACCTTCGCGGGCAAAGGCAATGGCCACCGCACGCCCGATACCGCTGTCGGCGCCGGTGACCAGGGCAATCTTGTTGGCCATGCGGCCCGAGCCTTTGTAGCTTTGCTCACCGCAATCAGGCATTGGCTCCATCTTGCGCTGGTCGCCGGGAACGGGCTGCTGCTGTGGCTTGAAGGGTGGTGTTGGGTAGTGGGTCATCGGATTCCCTCCTGTGTATGGATAGTGTTGCGAGGGCTATCCGAGCACGATAGTTCAGAGCAATTTCAGGAAAATCAGATGACCGTTGCGTTGGCTTTTTCAGCCCTTGGCGTGCTCAACTCAGCGCAAAACCGTTGCGCCCCGCCGACTTCGCGCCATAAAGCGCCTTGTCGGCGGCCTCGATGAAGCCGAGCACAGGCTCCAGTTCCGCACTGGCTGCCGCCGCCACGCCGACACTCACGCTCACGCGCCCCAACGGGCTGCCCGGATGCTCGATGTTTTCCCGCTGCAGCCGATCAATGATCTGTTGCGCCACCACCACCGCGCCATCGCTGTCGGTCGCGGGCATGATGATGGCTAATTCCTCTCCGCCGTAACGCGCCACCAGATCCGAGGGGCGCCGCACGCAGGTCTCCAACAAGGCGCTGACCCGCTGCAGGCAGGCATCGCCGGCGACGTGACCGACGGCATCGTTGTAGCGCTTGAAATAGTCGATATCGATCATCAGCAAGGCCAATGTCGTGCCGTCGCGTTGCGCCCGACGCGCTTCCAAGGCCAAGGTCTCATCGAAGCAGCGACGGTTGGCCAGGCCGGTCAGCGCGTCCTTCATCGCCAGTAATTCAAGCTGCCGGTTGGACTCCAGCAGCTGTTGCTGGGCGATACGCAGCGCCTCTTCCACCTGGGTTCGCCGGCGAATATCGAGGATCAGGAACCAGCCGATCAAACCCGTCAGCCCAAGCAGCCCCGCCACCACCACCGCCGACAACACCGCTTCCATACGCCAGGCCGCCAGCGACTCGTGCTTGCCCAGGGCAACAGTGGTAATCAATGGCAGGCTTTCGCTTTTGCGGAAGGCATAGAGGCGCTCTACGCCATCCAGGCTGGAGGTGTACGACGCGGTGCCGACGGAGCGGTCGATCAGATACTGGGAATAGATGGGCGAATTGGAAAAGTTGCGGCCCATGTCCTGCTCGCGGAAGGGGTAGCGCACCAGCAGGGTGCCGTCGGTATAAGACAAACCGATGGCGCCTTCCTGGCCGATGTCGAGTTTGCCGAATACCCGCAGAAAGTTTTCCACCCCCAGGGTCACGGCGACCACCCCGGCGAAGTGGCCGGCCGCGTCATCGAAGCGGCGGCTGATGGTCACTACCCACTCTCGGTTGGTATGGCTCTGAATCGGCGGG
>NZ_CVTX01000135.1:10627-21331 GCF_900005715.1 Pseudomonas sp. 34 E 7 | reverse complement strand
CCGCCGCAATCAAGCGATTGGAGGACATCAGCCAACCGCCCTGCTGGTCGTAGATGGTGATGCCGCTCAGTTGCGGCATCAGCGGCTGTTGTCGACGGATCAACGCGTTGATGCGCTCGATCTGCGCCGGGCCACTGCCTTCGGTTTCCAGGCGCTCGACCAGCCCCAGCAACAACAGCGCGCTTTGCCGCACGATGCCTTCGGTGTAGGTGTTGAGCGCCTGGGTCAGGTTCAAGCCATGCACGTCCACTTCCGCCAGCGCCCGCTCACGGGAAGACAGGACTTTCCAGATCGTCAACGAAGTCAGGGAACAGCCGATGACCAACAGCAAAAGCATCACAAGACGGGTATCACGCTTCACGTCAGCACCTTAAGGAAGCCTGGTAGGTATCCAGCCATCATTCGAACGTCGGTACTCACAGCGGCCACCGGTTCCGGTGGCACTCGCATACAAGCGGACTGAAGGCCCGCCCCCATGGAGCAGCCTTTACCAGAACCGCTGCTGGGTCAGCCGGCTCCACCAGGTCAGCAACACCCGATCCACCGAACCACTGGCCGCCAGCCCTACACGCTCCTGCAGGCTTTTACGCTCGGCATAGTGCAGGTGGAACACCTCGGCCGTCTTGGCCTTGGTCGCCAGGTATTCGTCGCTGGTTTGCAGTTCGTCGACCAGTTGTTTATCGAGCGCTGCAACACCCAGCCACACTTCTCCGGTCGCGACGTCATCGATGGCCAGCTGCGGGCGATAGCGCGACACAAAGTTCTTGAACAACTGATGGGTGATGTCCAGGTCTTCCTGGAATTTTTCGCGGCCCTTCTCGGTGTTTTCGCCAAACACCGTCAGGGTGCGTTTGTATTCGCCGGCGGTCAGCACTTCAAAGTCGATGTCGTGCTTTTTCAGCAGGCGGTTGACGTTGGGCAACTGCGCCACCACGCCGATGGAGCCGAGGATGGCAAAGGGTGCGCTGATGATCTTCTCGCCGATGCACGCCATCATGTAGCCGCCGCTGGCCGCGACCTTGTCGATGCACACGGTCAACGGCACGCCCGCCTGGCGGATACGCGCCAGTTGCGACGACGCCAGGCCGTAGCTGTGCACCATGCCGCCGCCGCTTTCCAGGCGCAGCACCACTTCGTCTTTTGGCGTGGCCAGGCTCAGCAATGCGGTGATTTCATGGCGCAGGCTTTCAGTGGCCGAGGCCTTGATGTCACCGTCGAAATCCAGCACGAACACCCGCGGCTTGGCCTCAGGCTTGTTCTTGCCCTGCTTTTTCTCGGCTTTGCTTTCGGATTTGCGCAGGGCCTTGAGCTGGTCCTTGTCGAGCAACGACGATTCGAGGCGCTCGCGCAGGCCCTTGTAGAAATCGTTCAGCTTGCTGACCTGCAATTGGCCGGCGGCTTTACGACGCCCTTTGCTGCGCAGGGCCGCGAAGCTGATCAACACCACCAGAATAGCGACCACCAGGGTGACGGTCTTCGCCAGAAAGCTCGCGTATTCGGCCAAAAAATCCATATGTCTCCTTAAGAATGCACTGCGCCAGGCGCGGATGGCCCAGCATACCGGCGCCAATGCCTGCGGACCAGTGCCCAGACCGCCAGCAGCGCACCTCTAACGGACTTTTAAAACAAGCGTATGTTTTTTCATTGACAGCTCGCGGGCATCCTCATAACCTCGCCAGACTTTCAACGTACCGGGAAAACGGACGTGGGCAGCATCTATCTGATTCGACATGGCCAGGCCTCCTTCGGTGCAGACGACTATGACGTCCTGTCGCCCGTCGGCGTGGAACAGGCCCAGGTACTCGGTCGCCACCTGGCAGAGCTGGGGCTGACGTTCGATCGCTGCCTGTCGGGCGACCTGCGCCGCCAGCAGCACACCGCCACCGCCACGTTCGATCAATACCGCGCCCTCGGCCTGCCGGTTCCGCCCCTGGAAATCGACAGCGCGTTCAACGAGTTCGACGGCGAGGCGATCATTCGCGGCCTGCTCCCCGACCTGCTTGGCGAGGAACCCGACGCCGTGCACATCCTGCGCAATGGCGCGCAGAACCGCAGCGAATTCCAGCGTATCTTCGCCCTGATCATCGAACGCTGGCTGGCCGGCACCTACGATCCACCGGGGCTGGAAAGCTGGCAGGGGTTCGTCGAGCGTGTCGAGGGCGGCTTGCAGCGTATTCTCGAAGCGGCCGACAACAGCGACAAAATCGCCGTGTTCACCTCCGGCGGCACCATCACCGCCCTGCTCCACCTGATTACCCGAATGCCGGTCGCCCAGGCGTTCGAACTGAACTGGCAAATTGTTAACACCTCGCTCAACCAGCTGAAATTCCGTGGTCGCGAGGTGGTACTGGCTTCCTTCAACAGTCATGCCCACTTGCAGCTGTTGAAGGCGCCGCAGTTCATCACTTTCCGATGAGCTGCGGCCAACCGTGACCCCAAGGTCACTGGACTCCACCCTAAAGGATCGAAACCATGACTGACGTAGCCAAAGCTGTAGAAGCAATGAAAGCCAAATTCAACCCAAGCGCTGCCGAAGGCCTGGACCTGGTATTCGGTTTCCGTATCGACGACACCAAGAATTTCTCGCTGGTGGTCAAGGACAAGACCTGTGAACTGCAGGAAGGCGAAAACCCGGACGCCCAAGTGACCCTGGTCATGGACAGCGAAACCCTGGAAGGCATCGTCGACGGTTCCACCGACGGCATGCAGGCCTTCATGGGCGGCAAACTGCGCACCGAAGGCGACATGATGCTGGCGATGAAACTGAGCGAGTTGTTCCCTTCCTGATAACGCCGCGCTCAAGAAAATCCCGCCTTCCGGCGTAATGTCGTTCAGTTAAGGCTTTTTGTAGGAACGAGGGGGGCGCCTAGCTCTTGCTCGCGAAAAACCACAGACGCCGCGTTCAATCAGGAAACACGCGTTATCGTTGACGTTTTTCGCGAGCAAGCTCGCTCCTACAGGGGGCGATAGACGCTTGACTGAACGGCATTACGCTGAAGGCGGAATTTTTTCATTTAAACGCACAGGCCCTGCTGTCAGCCACCTGCGGCGGCGTCGACCTTCTTGAACTGTTCCAGATCCCGTGGCTTGCCCTCGGTACCGTACCGGTTGATGAGGCGCCCCTCCCCCGGCTTCAATTGGAACTCCCCGGACTCCACATCCCGGCCGATCACCAGCACATACTTGTTGCGCCCAACGCGCACATACACATTATAGAAATCCACCAGCTGATCTTCAGTGATGAAAATACTGTAGGCATAACGCGCACGACGGGCCAGGTTGGGCCACTGCGCCTCCAGTACAGCGACATCCCCGTCCTCACCCACGATGTCCATCGCACGAATGGCTTCTTCAACCAGGGCGTCATTGGCATCGGCGCTTATGGCCACAGGTTTGAGCCGGGTCATCTTGCGCACCGAATCAGGGTCCGCTCCCCGTACTTCGTCGTCCAGCGACAGTGTCACTGACTCGAGACGGTACGTACCGTTTTTGACCCATTTGGAGGCATCGACGCTTTCTGAATCCTGACAGCGCAGACACGCTGCCCTCATCGAGGCCGCACTGGCGCTGCCGACAGACAGGCAGGAGACCAATACACCGGCGCCCAGCAAGATGCCCAAGCGGCTGGCCGGACTTGAAAGGGTGACGCACTTAAGCATGATCTACATCCATGTAAGGTTGGGGGGGTGGGCAAATCTACCTGATTCATGCCTTGAGCGGAACATTGAGCAACAACGCCACCAACGCACTCCACCCCGTCTGATGCGACGCCCCCAGGCCACGCCCGGTTTCGCCGTGGAAATACTCATGGAACAACACCAGATCGCGACTGGCCGGGTCCGCTTCCAATTGCGCATACCCCGCCATCGAAGGGCGCTGGCCATTTTCATCGCGTAGAAACAAGCGCGTGAGGCGCTGGCTGAGGCTGTTTGCCACTTCTTCAAGGGACGCCAGATAACCGCTGCCCGTGGGGTACTCCACCGAGAAATTATCCGCATAGTAGCGGTGAAACTCGCGCAGCGATTCGATCAGCATGTAGTTCACCGGCATCCACAACGGCCCGCGCCAATTGGAGTTGCCGCCGTACAAGCGTGAGTCAGACTCGCCGGGCTGGTAGCGCGCACACAGGGTGTCGCCGTTCATCTTCAGCGCCAGCGGCTGTTCGGCAAAGGCCTTGGATAACGAGCGCACGCCAAACGTCGACAGAAACTCATGGTCATCGAGCATGCGCCGCAGCAGGTCCTTGGTGCGCTCGCCACGCAGCAAAGCGAGCAACAGGCGGTTGCCCTGCCCCGGTTCGTTCCAGCGCGACACCAGCTTGGCCAGGTCCGGCCGGTGTTTCATAAAACCCAGCAGTCGCTCACGCAGGCCTTGCAGCCCTTCGTGCTCGCGCTGCTCCAGCACCAACACGGCAAACAATGGCATCAGGCCGACGATGGAGCGTAGGCGCACCGGCTCGTTCTGGCCGTCCGGGCGGTGCAGCACATCGTAGAAGAACTGGTCCTGCTCATCCCACAAGCCTTCGGCGCTGTCGTCCACGCGGTTGATCGCGCCGGCGATGTACAGGAAGTGCTCAAAGAACTTCACCGCGATATCCACGTACACCCCATTGCGCTTGGCCAGCTCCAGGCCAATGCGCATCAGGTCCAGGGCATACGCCGCGACCCACGCGGTGCCGTCGGCCTGGTCCAGCTGGTAGCCGGGCGGCAAGGTGGCCGAGCGGTCGAACAAGGCGATGTTGTCCAGGCCCAGGAAGCCGCCCTGGAACAGGTTGCGGCCCTCGGCGTCCTTGCGGTTGACCCACCAGGAAAAATTCAGCAGCAGCTTGTGGAAAATCCGCTCGAGAAAGTCCATGTCGCCCACGCCGGTCAGCGCCTTGTCCTGCTGATACACGCGCCAACTGGCCCAGGCGTGTACCGGCGGGTTGGCGTCGTCGAAACGCCATTCATACGCCGGCAGCTGGCCATTGGGGTGCATAAAGCGATCTTTAACCAGCAACAATAACTGTTGCTTGGCATACCCCGGATCAATCAGCGCCATTGCCACGGCCTGGAAGCCCTGGTCCCAGGACGCGTACCACGGGTATTCCCAGGTGTCGGGCATGGACAAAATGTCGAAATTGGACAAGTGCCGCCAATGGGTATTGCGGATATGCAGGCGCTCGGGCGGCGGCGCGGGTTGGGCCGGGTCGCCGTCGAGCCACTGGTTTACATCAAAGTAGTAGAGCTGCTTGGACCACAGCAACCCGGCCAGGGCCTGGCGCTGCACATTGCGCGCGTCAGCGTCGGCAATGCCTTGCTGCAAGGCGGCGTAGAAGTCGTCCGCCTCTTGGCGGCGCAGCTCGAACAGCTTGCGTGCATTGACTTCGGGCGCGTCCACCGGCGCAAACCGCAGGTACAGGGTTTTGCTCTCCTGGCCCGCCAGTTCGAGGCTGAAACGCGCGGCGACCTTGGTGCCCGTGTCGCGGCGAATTGCCGAGTCCGCGCCGCCCACCACATAGTCGTTGATGCCATCCTTGAACGGCCCCGGCGCCGGTTGCCCATCGAGCTTGGGGACATTGCTTTCGTTTTCGCAGAACAGCCACTCCAGGCCGTCCTGGCCCCAGGCGCTGAGGTGACGGTCAGTCAGCTCATGATGCCGGGCCAGCACCCGCTCACCGTCCAGGCGCAACTGCGGCTTGGGCGCGTCAAAGGTCCAGCTCCAGTCATTGCGCGCCCACAGTTGGGGCAACACCTGCACACGCGTCGGCTGGTCCGCGCGGTTGTGCACGGTGACGCGCATGAAAATATCGTCAGGCTGATGCTTGGCGTATTCGACCGTTACATCACAGTAGCGGTTGTCTTCGAATACGCCGGTGTCGAGCACTTCGTACTCGGCATCCTCAAGCCCACGGCGGGCATTTTCGGCGATCAGGTCGGTGTAGGGAAACGCCGCATGGGGATATTTGTAGAGCATGCGCATATAGGCATGGCTGGGCACGCCGTCGACAAAAAAGTACAGCTCCTTGACGTCTTCGCCGTGGTTGCCCTCGGCGTTGTCGAGGCCGAACAGGCGCTCCTTGAGGATGCTGTCACGCTCGTTCCACAGCGCCAAACCCAGGCACCAGCGTTGCGCCTTGTCGCTGAAACCGGCCAGGCCGTCCTCGCCCCAACGGTAGGCGCGGCTGCGGGCGTGTTCGTGGGGGAAGTAGGCCCAGGCGTCGCCGTCGGCGCTGTAGTCCTCGCGCACCGTGCCCCATTGGCGTTCACTCAAGTAAGGCCCCCACTCGCGCCAGCGTTCGGCATCCTCTGTCGCCAGCCGCCGGCCTTCGAGGGTGTCGAGTATCGGGTGTGTGGGTGTGGCCGTCATTGAGTGCTCCATCGCCTGCCGGATGAGCAGCAGTGTAGAACCCAATGACGCTCGGATGCACATGAAGACTCAGGCGGGCCTGGTCGGCGGTGCCGGTGTGTTTGCCCGATTGTGGTCATGTTCATCTCATCTCATTCATTTGCAGAATGAAGTCCAGAGGATTCTTCGTTTGCAAGCCGGCGTGGCGCTCAACAAAATCGGGACAAGGCCACTTTTGTCATCCCAGCCATCAGGAATTTTTCTATGCACGCCACTGCACATGTCAGCCCCGACGAGATCCGCAAGGGCTTTTCCAAGGCGATGTCCGACATGTACCGGGATGAAGTTCCGTTGTACGGCGCGCTGCTGGAGCTGGTGGCGCAAACCAATGCCCATGTGCTGGAAAGCGATCAGGGCCTGGCCGAGCACCTGCACCGTACCGGCGAAATCCAGCGCCTGGGCATGGAACGCCACGGTGCGATCCGCCTGGGCACCGCCGCCGAACTGACGACCATCAGCCGCCTGTTTGCCGTGATGGGCATGCAACCGGTGGGCTACTACGACCTGACACCGGCGGGCGTGCCGGTGCATTCCACCGCCTTTCGCGCCGTGCATGAGCAGTCACTGCAAGCCAGCCCGTTCCGCGTGTTCACCTCGCTGCTGCGCCTGGAGCTGATCGAAAACCCCGCGCTGCGCAGCTTCGCCGAAACCGCCCTGGCCAAGCGCTCGATCTTCACCCCAGGCGCCCTGGCGTTGATCGAGCAGGCCGAAACCGACGGCGGCCTCGATGCCGAGGATGCCGAGGCCTTTATTCGCCAGGCGCTGGAGACCTTTCGCTGGCACCACAGCGCCACCGTCACGGCCGAACAGTATCGGCAACTCAGCGACCAGCATCGCCTGATCGCCGACGTGGTGGCCTTCAAGGGCCCGCACATCAACCACCTCACCCCGCGCACCCTGGACATCGATCAGGTACAGGCCGCCATGCCCGCCCACGGCATCACCCCCAAAGCCGTGATCGAAGGCCCACCGCGACGCCATTGCCCGATCCTGCTGCGCCAGACCAGTTTCAAGGCCCTCGACGAACCCATTGCCTTTACCGATGCCCAGGGCAGCCACAGCGCGCGCTTCGGTGAAATCGAACAACGCGGCGTCGCGCTCACGCCCAAGGGCCGCGCCCTGTACGACCAGCTGCTGAATGCCGCCCGCGATGAACTCGGCGCGGCACCCAACGAGGCCAATGCGGCGCGCTACGAGCAATTGCTGGAGCAACACTTCCAGGCATTTCCGGACAACCACACGCAGATGCGCGAACAAGGCCTGGCCTACTTTCGCTATTTCCCCAGCGAAAAAGGCCTCGCAGCCCGCGGCCAGCCCGAATCACCGCGTACGCTGCAGGCCTTGCTCAGCGCAGGGCACGTGGAGGTGGAACCGCTGGTGTACGAGGACTTCCTGCCGGTGAGCGCAGCGGGGATCTTCCAGTCGAACCTGGGCGATGCCGCGCAGAGCCACTACGCGGCCCATTCAAACAAAGCCGAGTTCGAAAAGGCGCTGGGCCGCAGCACGATTGACGAGTTGCAGTTATATGACGAAACGCAGCAGCGTTCCGTGGAGGCGTGTGTGAGAGCACTGCTGGTATAAAAAAGCTGCCGGTATAAAACGCTGCAGATATAACCAGAGCGTCCACCGGCAGCGATTTTTGCTTAACCCAACTTCGCGACAATTTCGTCTTTGATCAGCAACCGTTTCTTCTTCAACTTCTCCACGTCCTCATCACTGGCGCTTGCCGATTCCGCCTTCAGCACCTCCCCGTCGGCAGCGTCGTATTGCGTAAGCAGCGAGTCCAGCCGTTTGTCCCCCGCCCTGCGCTCGTGGACAACTTCCTTGCTCAACCCCAAGTCCTGATACAGGTCGTGTTTCACTGGCATGACTTACCTCCACAAGTTGATCAATGGCCTACCCCTTGAAGCTAGCCCATTGACCGGGGTGTTGTCATGTTTGCAGTCGATACAGCCCCGTTCGTCGCAACCCTGGCGATGGGATCAAACCTTTTGGCCTGCCCTGCCCTCCACTGTAGATCGCCACTCGAGGGAGACCGGTTTCATGAATCACACCGCAACCGCCGCCGACACGCAATGCATCAACACTATCCGCACCCTGGCCATGGATGCCGTGCAGAAGGCCAACTCGGGCCACCCCGGTACGCCGATGGGTCTGGCCCCGGTGGGCTATACGCTGTGGAGTCGTTTCCTGCGCTATCACCCGGAGCATCCCGACTGGCCCAACCGTGACCGCTTTGTGTTGTCGGTGGGGCATGCGTCGATGCTGCTGTATTCGCTGCTGCACCTGGCCGGCGTGGTGGAGATCGACGCCCACGGCAAGCGTTCCGGCGAGCCGGCGGTCAGCCTGGACGACATCAAGCAGTTCCGCCAGATGAGTTCCAAGACCCCGGGGCACCCCGAGTACCGCATGACCACCGGCGTGGAAACCACCACCGGCCCCCTGGGCCAGGGTTGCGCCAACAGCGTGGGCATGGCCATGGCCGAGCGTTGGCTGGCCAAGCGATTCAACCGCGACGGCCAGGTGCTGTTCGATTACGACGTCTACACCCTGTGCGGTGATGGCGACATGATGGAAGGCATCAGCAGCGAAGCGGCGTCAATGGCCGGGCATTTGCAGCTCGATAACCTGTGCTGGATCTACGACAACAACACCATCAGCATCGAGGGTCACACCGAGCTGGCCTTCAGTGAAGATGTGATCAAGCGTTTCCAGGCGTATGGCTGGCACACCGTGCATGTCACCGATGCCAATGATCTGCAGGCATTGAGTGTGGCGCTGGACGCCTTCAAGGCCAATACCGGCGCACCGACCCTGATTGTGGTCGACAGCGTGATCGGCTACGGCTCGCCGCACAAACACAACACCGCCGCAGCCCATGGCGAGCCGTTGGGCGAAGACGAAATTCGCCTGACCAAGGCCGCCTATGGCTGGCCTCAGGACGCCAGCTTCCTGGTGCCCGATGAAGCGCGCGCAACGTTGCGCGATGCACTCGTCGAGCGTGCCGAGCCGTTGTTCGCCGAGTGGAACCAGACCTTGGCCGCCCTCGACCCGCAACGCGCCGATGAGCTGCAGCGCATGCGCGCCGGGGAAATGCCCGAGCACTGGCAGGCCGACCTGCCGGGCTTTGCGGCCGATGCCAAGGGCGTCGCCAGCCGCGCATCCGGCGGCGAGGTGCTGAACGCCTTCGCGCAAAATATTCCCTGGTTGCTGGGCGGTTCTGCGGATCTGTCGCCGTCGACCAAGACCAACCTCACGTTCGACGGCGCAGGCCGTTTCAGTGCCGACGACTACAGCGGGCGCAACCTGCACTTCGGCATACGCGAGCACGCCATGGGCGCGATTGCCAACGGCCTGGCGCTGTCCTACCTGCGGCCGTACACCTCGACGTTCCTGGTCTTCAGCGACTACATGAAACCGCCGATCCGGCTCGCGGCGATCATGGAGCTGCCGGTGGTGTTCGTGTTTACCCACGACTCCATCGGCGTGGGCGAAGACGGCCCGACGCATCAACCCATCGAACACCTGACCCAGCTGCGCGCCACCCCGGGCTTGCTGACCCTGCGCCCGGGGGATGCGAATGAAACCCTTGAGTTGTGGAAGGTGGCGCTGGCGCAAACCCATCGGCCAAGCTGCCTGGTGCTGTCGCGCCAGCCGCTGCCGACCCTGGACCGCAGCCGCTACGCGTCGGCCGCAGGTGCGGCCAAGGGCGCCTATGTGTTGGCGGGTGCGGACAAGCCCGAGGTGGTCCTGCTCGCCACTGGCAGTGAAGTCAGCCTGGCGGTTGCGGCCTATGAACAACTCACCGGCGAAGGCATTGCCGCGCAGGTGGTGTCGATGCCCAGCTGGGAACTGTTTGAAGACCAGGATCAGGCCTACCGCGACAGCGTCTTGCCGCCGACCGTGAAAGCCCGCGTGGTGGTCGAGCAGGCCGGCCCCCTGGGCTGGGATCGCTACGTCGGACAGGCCGGGGCCAAAGTGGTGATGAACAGCTTTGGCGCCTCGGCGCCGCTGGCGAAGTTGCAGGAAAAGTTCGGCTTCACCGTGGAAAATGTGGTGGGGTTGGCCAAGCAGCAAATCCAGCACAACCGGGCGGAATAAACCGCGCCAATGCGCAGGGGGCTTGCCCCCGATAGCGAAGTGTCAGTCACGGATGATGTGACTGATGCACCGCCATCGGGGTATAGGTATCTACACAACGTTTCAGACCGTAGCAGCCGACGGTAACCACGATGCGAAGCGAGTCGCTCTTGATCTTGATCTGCTTTTGATCTTAGGCGCCCCGTTAAACCACGCTGGCCGAACGCAGGCTTGAAT
>NZ_CVTX01000135.1:0-10577 GCF_900005715.1 Pseudomonas sp. 34 E 7 | reverse complement strand
AGAGCGTTTTGCTTACTTTTGCGCTTTTCAAAAGTGAGCCGCTGTAAAAGCGGAACCCATAGCAGCCGTTACCGCAGAAACGGATATGTACTCGGTCCAATCCAGCATCCTGGTCGGCTCAGAGGCCGCCATCGGGGCCAAGTCGAATCGTCGCACCGCCCCTCCCACATTTGGACCGGGATCGACACAGCATATCGGTCGGCTCCAAGGCCGCTGTGCGCGGATCTTGGGGCGCCCCGTTAAACACAGCGGGCAGTCGCTCAGCAACCGCCGGCCAGGCGTTCGCGCAGGAACTCGACCAGCGCCTGCACCGGCCGCGAACTCTGCCGGTGCTGGGGGTACACCGCCGACAAGGTCAGGGCTTCGGGCGCGAACGCGTCCAGTACGCTGACCAGGCGGCCGTCCTTCAACGCATCGCCGACGATAAAGGTCGGCAGGTAGGTCACGCCCAGTCCGGCAATTGCGGCGTCGCGCAGCAAATCGCCGTTATTGACGCGCATGCGCCCGCTCACATTCAGTGCTTGCAGCTTGCCCTTGAAACGCCATTGCACCTGGCGACCGTGCCCGTAGGGCAGGCAATCGTGATCGGCGAGGTCATCGGGTTTGTGCGGCGTACCGCGCAGGGCCAGGTAGTCGGGGCTGGCGCAGTAGACGCGAGGGATGCTGGCAATACGTCGGGCGATCAAGGTGGAATCTTCCAGGGTGCCGATGCGCAGTACCAGATCGTAGCCTTCACCGATCAGGTCCACCGGGCGGTCGCTGAGGTCGACTTCCACCGCGACTTCCGGATAGCGCTGCAGGAACAGCGGCAGCAGGCACCCCAAATGCGCCATGGCAAACGACAGCGGCGCGCTGAGGCGAAGGGTGCCGCGCGGTTCACTGTTCTGGCCGGCGATACCCTGTTCCACTTGCTCGACGTCACTGAGCAGGCGCAAGGCCGATTCGTAGTAGCTCTGGCCCAGCGGCGTGACATCCAGGCGGCGCGTGGAGCGATTGAGCAGGCGCACACCGAGGCGGTCTTCCAGCTGGATCAGGCGGCGGCTGACGAACTGCTTGGACAGGCCCAACTGCTCGGCGGCCGCAGTAAAACTGCCGGACTCCATGACCTGGCAGAACAGGCGCATGTCTTCGAAGGGGTTCATTGTCGCTTCTCGGTGGACGATGGGCTGTTTTATAACCGGTCAGTGACCACACCACAAACCCAATGTGAAACACAATCAAATGTGGGAGGGGGCTTGCCCCCGATGGCGGTGGTTCAGACACAGCAACTGTGACTGTTGCACCGCTATCGGGGGCAAGCCCCCTCCCACAGGGATTATCTACAGCTTTGAGACTGGGTTACTTGGCGGTGAATGCCAAGTAGCTGTTCATCAGGTTGCGGTAGTTGGGGATGCGCGGCGACAGCAGGTTGGCCAGGCCTTCCATGTCGTTGCGCCAGTCAACCTGCAGCTCGCAGGCCACGGCGAACCAGTTCACCAGTTGCGCACCGGCAGCGGTCATACGCGCCCAGGCTGCTTGTTGCACGGTTTCGTTGAAGGTACCGGAAGCGTCGGTGACCACGAACACCTCGAAGCCTTCATCGAGGGCGCACAGGGTCGGGAACGCGACGCACACATCGGTCACCACACCGGCAATGATGATCTGCTTGCGGCCGGTGGCCTTGACGGCCTTGACGAAATCTTCGTTGTCCCAGGCGTTGATCTGGCCAGGGCGAGCGATGTACGGCGCATCAGGGAACAGTGCCTTGAGTTCCGGCACCAGCGGGCCGTTGGGGCCGGCTTCAAAGCTGGTGGTCAGGATGGTCGGCAGGTTGAAGAACTTCGCCACGTCGGCCAGGGCCAGCACGTTGTTCTTGAATTCGTTGGGGGAGAAATCCTGCACCAGTGAGATCAGGCCGGTCTGGTGATCGACCAGCAGGACAACCGCGTCGTCTTTGTTCAAGCGCTTGTAAGTCATGGGTTAACTCCGTTGGTGTTGGTTAGAAGGCAAAGCACGAGCAGCCGAACGCGCCCCAGAAGCCCTGGAAGTCGCTGACCGGCACGCTGGAAAAACGGGCTTTTTCATGGCGGTGGGCATGCACGCCGCAGGGGCCGCTGCACTGGTGTACTTGAGCTTGCAGCGGTGAAGTCGGCCGCCAGTGCCCCGGCACCTTGACCACCGGCGACCAGTCCGGCAGCACCGGAACCCGTGGCGGTGCGTAATCGTCGAAGTCGCCGGCGCCATATACCACCTTGCCGCCGACCACGGTCAGTACCGACTCGATCCACTTGATGGCTTCTTCGTCGACGCTGAAAAAATCCGCCGACAACGCTGCAACGTCGGCCAGTTGACCGACCTTGATCTGGCCCTTCTTGCCCTGCTCGGACGAGAACCAGGCGCTGCCGTGGGTAAACAGCTCCAGTGCGGTGAGGCGCGGCAGGCCCTCGGCGTGCAGCTCCAGGCCACCGACGGTGCGGCCGCTGACCATCCAGTACAGCGATGTCCACGGGTTGTAGCTCGACACCCGCGTGGCATCGGTGCCCGCGCCTACCGGTACGCCTTCGGCGAGCATGCGCTTGATCGGCGGCGTCGCTTCGGCGGCCTTGGCCCCGTAGCGCTCAACGAAGTATTCGCCCTGGAACGCCATGCGGTCCTGGATCGCAATACCGCCGCCGAGGGCGCGCACGCGCTCGATGTTTTTTGGCGTGATGGTTTCGGCGTGGTCGAAAAACCACGGCAGGCCATTGAACGGAATGTCACGGTTGACCTTCTCGAACACGTCGAGCATGCGCGAGATGGATTCGTCGTAAGTAGCATGCAGGCGGAACGGCCAGCGCTGTTCCACCAGGTGGCGCACCACCGGTTCCAGCTCCTGCTCCATGGTCAGCGGCAGGTCCGGACGCGGTTCGAGGAAGTCTTCGAAGTCGGCGGCGGAAAACACCAGCATCTCGCCGGCACCGTTGTGGCGCAGGTAGTCATCGCCCTGATGCAGGGTGACGCTGCCGGTCCAGTGCTTGAAGTCGCTGAGCTCTTCCTTGGGCTTCTGGGTGAACAGGTTGTAAGCGATGCGCACCGTCAACTGCTGGTCCCTGGCCAGTTGCTCGATCACCGCGTAGTCGTCGGGATAGTTCTGGAAACCGCCGCCGGCGTCGATGGCGCTGGTCAGGCCCAGGCGATTGAGCTCACGCATGAACTGGCGGGTGGAGTTGACCTGGTACTCCAATGGCAGTTTCGGGCCTTTGGCCAGGGTCGAGTACAGAATCATCGCGTTGGGCCGCGCCACCAGCATGCCGGTGGGGTTGCCGTTGCTGTCACGCACGATCTCGCCGCCCGGTGGGTTCGGCGTGTCTTTGGTGTAACCGGCCACGCGCAACGCCGCACGGTTGAGCAAGGCGCGGTCGTACAGGTGCAGCACAAATACCGGCGTGTCCGGCGCGGCCTGGTTGAGTTCTTCAAGGGTGGGCATGCGCTTTTCGGCGAACTGGAATTCGTTCCAGCCGCCCACCACGCGCACCCATTGCGGCGTGGGGGTGCGGTCGGCCTGGTCCTTGAGCATGCGCAGGGCATCGGCCAGGGACGGCACGCCTTCCCAACGCAACTCGAGGTTGTAGTTCAGCCCGCCGCGGATCAGGTGCAGGTGCGAGTCGTTGAGGCCGGGAATCACGGTACGGCCCTTGAGGTCGATGACCTCGGTGGTGCTGCCGCGCAGGGCCATGGCTTCACCGTCGGTGCCCACGGCGACGAAGCGCCCGTCACGAATGGCGACCGCGCTGGCGCGAGGGTTTTCCCGGTCCACGGTGTGGAACTGGCCATTGAACAGAATCAGATCGGCGTTCATGGGGTTTCCTTTACAGAGGCTTCCAGCCAGGGAGCGAACAGGCGAGTGGCCGCCGGCATCAGCAGGTAAACCACCAGCAGCACGATGGTCAGGGTGACCAGGAAGGTGGAGACCACGTAGTTGGACAGAAACGGGTGCAAACGCAGGATCGGCCCCCAGATAAACGGCAGGAGCAGGGTTTGCGGCAGGATCACACACAGGCTCACCACCGCCTGCTTCCAGCGCGGCGGCTTGGCGGCGCCGTCGGCCTGGGGGGCGAACCAGAATTCATTGGCGGCGCCGACTTCAGTCTGGTCGCCGTCGGCCAGCATTGGCGCCGCTTCGTCGATCAGGGCCTGGCGTTGCGGGGAGTCGAGCCACAACTCCAGGGCGTCGGTGGAGCGGTAGCGCAGTACGCAGGTAAACAGGGCCATGCCGCTCTGCTGGCTGCGCACCACGTCGACGCCAAGGTGACCGGGGCGTTCACCGGCGGTGCGGACGATGCGGCGCAGCCAGGCTTCGTACTCGGTTTCACGGCCGGGCTTGACCCGGTGCTTGACGACCAGCGTGACGACTTCGTCGGGGCTGATGTTGGGTGTTGGGTCCATGATGGGTGTTTCCCCCCGGTGCATTGAGCGATGGGGGGAGTGTGCTGGGCAAAGGCGGTGGAGAATTGAATGTATGTGCTGTTTGCCGCGACGCTCAGCCTGGCTTTTGGTAACCGACGCCCTGGAAGGAGAACTTGAGCGCCTTACCCTCGCCGTTCACTCGAGTCACTTGCAGATCGCCGGTGATCGAATTGCGGAACCGACCATACAACCCCTCGCTCTTGACTGAACCCACCTTGATATTGCCTTGGTCATCCGTGGTAAAGGGCGCGGAAAAGCTGCCTGCGGTCGGCGCTATCTGCGAACTGCGATCGATCTCCTTACCGTAGTGTTCGACGAACCCGCTATAGCTCGTGGTCAAGCTGACCTTGCGATCGACGTAAAGGTCTTTGACGTGTTGCCTGGGCCCGAGGTGCTCGGGGTCCGTGACGTCCTGGATATACCCGCTCAACCGTTGCGGATTCTGCGGGTCTTGCTCCACCGTGAGGTTGTATTGATGACCGAACGTGAAATCCACGGTTGTACTGTTGCTCGCCCCCGGGCCACCGTCCGCGTCGCAACTGCCGTCTGGAGCGGTAAAGTGCGACCCGAACCCGGAAAACGGCACCTGCGCCTTGCCGTCCTCCCCTGGCTGCAGCCCGATATACCCGTCGCCGAGGGAATTACCCTGTGCGTCATTAATGCCGAACTGCATCGCGTAATAAATCCCCGCAGGCTCGCTAGGGGTTCTTTGCGCGCCCGCGCCAATACTGATTGGAAAAGTAAGGTTGCTCACCCCCTGGCCTGATCCGGGAACCGTGTAGGAAACGAGGTACATCCCATCGGGTGCTGAGGCCTCCTTCTTCACCTCCAGACGCGGATCGCTCACCCTGTCCAGTTTTGACGTCTCGACAGTCACCGGCATCGCCCCCGGCGTGGAGACGACAGAGCGGGTTGAGCCCGCGAGGCCAGCCCCCGAATCAGCGCTCGCGGGTATTGACTCCGGGCGCCGCGACGCCGAAGCGGGCGCGTCATGACCCGGCTGTGGTGTAACCGGTGGAATAACCTGTGGCCTCTGAGAGATATACATAGTCGCTACCCGCCCCTGCTTGAAAGTTGACCCATGGTAGGCGGGCCAACCCCAGGCGGGCAGCCGGAAAAAGCGTGCGCATCGTTAGGACTTTGCTGTATGTCGAGGCCGGCCAGGTGAGACCGCGTTCGGCGCCGGGGCTGAACCGCTAAACCTCTGCGGCCATATGTTGCGCAATCTTGCCCCGCAACCAGCGCTCGGCCGGGTCATTGTCATGCACCCCGCTCCACACCATCGACAGCTCTGCCGCATCAATCGCGAACGGCGGGTCTTCGGCCCGCAGGCGGGTGCCCTCGGTCAATGCACACGCCGCGTAATCGGGCACGGTCGCGATAATCTGCGAACCGGCCAGCAATGCGCGCAGCCCGCTGAACTGCGGCACCGCCAGCACCACCCGCCGCGAACGGCCGATGCGTGCGAGGTCCAGGTCGATATTGCCGCTCAAATCACCCGAGAACGACACCATGGCATGGGGCCTGGCGCAGTAATCGTCCAGGCTCAGCGGCGCCTCGCCATCATCGCCGCGCAGCACCTTGCAGGGAATATCGCGCAGCTTCCTGCGCTTGGCGTTGGCCGGCAGTTCGGTGGTGTAGCTCACCCCTACCGAGATTTCACCGCTGGCCAGCAACGACGACATCAACAGGTAATTGGCCCGGCGCACCACCACGATGATGCCGGGTGCTGCTTCGCGCAGGTGACTGAGCAAGGGCGGAAACAGCCCGAACTCGGCGTCGTCGGACAGGCCGATGCGAAACACCGCGCAGCTGGTGGAGGGGTCGAAATCCTTGGCACGGCTGACGGCGCCCGAAATGGTGTCCATGGCCGGTTGCAGTTCCTTGAGTATCGCCACCGCCCGTGGCGTGGGTTCCATGCCGCGACCGTTGCGCAGCAGCAACGGGTCGTCGAACAAGTCACGCAGGCGGCCCAGTGCCGCGCTCACCGCCGGCTGGCCCATAAAGAGTTTCTCGGCGACCCGGGTCAGGTTCTTCTCGAACATCAGGGCTTCGAAAATCACCAGCAGGTTCATGTCGACGCGGCGCAGGTCGTTGCGGTTCATGGCGGTATCCAGACGGTTTGCAGGGGGTCAGGGAAGCACGCCCGCAACGCTCGCGATTGCACACCTGTGCTGTCTTTTCCCCGCCGGCACCTGGCGAAATTAACAACGATTAACTCGTCAGCCAGGCGGTCCGGCAACAAGATGAACGGCGTCTAC
This sequence comes from Pseudomonas sp. 34 E 7, assembly GCF_900005715.1. Taxonomy (NCBI): domain Bacteria; kingdom Pseudomonadati; phylum Pseudomonadota; class Gammaproteobacteria; order Pseudomonadales; family Pseudomonadaceae; genus Pseudomonas; species Pseudomonas sp. 34 E 7. Next base: position 3,891 of record NZ_CVTX01000135.1, on the reverse strand, counting down.
ACTGCATCCATTCAACGGGAAAGCTCCCATCGACTGCGGATATTTGTCATGGCCCGACTCGAGCAATATGCCCCTCGTCTATCCGCCACCGGAGGCCTGTGCCCCCGGCGCGAGCGTATCGCCAAGCAACTGATCCTCGCCAACCTCGGCGAAAGCCTGAGCATCGCCGAGCTGGCCCAGGCGTGCGCGTTGTCGCGCAGTCACTTTTCCCGCGCCTTCAAGTGTTCCACCGGGGTGTCGCCCCAGGAGTGGATTCGCCACCAGCGCATCCTGCGCGCCAAGGAACTGATCACCGGTTCTTCCCTGAGCCTTACGCAGATCAGCCTGGAATGCGGCTTTTGCGACCAGGCGCACTTCTGTCACATGTTCACGCGCAGCGAGGGCGTGAACCCGATGACCTGGCGAAATCACCACTCGCGCTCCAAGCCCGAGGTGATCGCAGCCTAGTGGTCTTCAAGCGCCTGGAATATGCTTGCCCATCCGTTACTCTTGAACCTGGGCAGCCATGAATGAGTTGAGCGACCAGGCCGTGCACTTCGGCCCCTACCGCATCCATCCGCGCGAGCGCCTGGTGCTGGAGGCCGGTCGCCCGCTGCGCCTGGGACGGCGGGCGGTGGATATTCTGCTGATCCTGCTGGAGCACGCCGGCAATGTGGTGAGCAAGCAGGAGCTGATCGCGCGGGTCTGGCCCAAAAGCGTGGTGGAAGACGGCAACCTGCGGGTGCACATGGCCGCGTTGCGCAAGGCCCTGGGCGACGGCCAGGCCGGGCAGCGCTATATCGTCACGGTCGCCCAGCGCGGCTACAGTTTTGTCGCGCCACTGAGCATCGAACCGATGACGCTACCCACCGACGGCGCGCCCCAACGCCCAAGCCACAACCTGCCGCTGCGGCGCACGCGCATGATCGGCCGCCAGGCCCTGATCGATGCGCTGGTGCAGCAACTGCCGCAACAACGTTTCATCACCCTGACCGGCGCCGGTGGCATCGGCAAGACCACCGTCGCGCTGCGCGTCGCGGAATTGCTGATCGGGCATTACCGCGATGGAATTCATCTGCTGGACCTGGCGCCGCTCAGTGCCGCGTCGATGATTCTGCCCAACCTCGCCGCCTTGCTGGGTGCCGCACCCGGGGAGAATGCGCCGCTGGCAAGCTTCGCCCGCAGCTTGCAGGCACGCCAGTTGCTGCTGGTGATCGACAACTGCGAGCACCTGCTCGACGACATCGCCCTGATCAGCGAAACCCTGTTGCGCCATGCGCCGCACCTGCACATCCTCGCCACCAGTCGTGAAGCGCTGCGCGCCGAAGGTGAGTCGGTGCAACGCCTGGAGCCGCTGAGTTGCCCGCCCGCCACCGGCAACCGCGCCCAGGCCCTGGGTTACCCGGCCATGCAATTGCTGATCGAGCGGGCCATGGCCCATCAGGACAGCTTTGCCCTGAGCGATGCCGACCTGCCGCTGGCCATCGATATCTGCCAGCGCCTGGACGGCATTCCGCTGGCAATCGAGCTGGTGGCCGCGCAGATCGAGCGTTTTGGCTTGCCGGGGCTGCTGGTGCAGATGGAGGATAACTTTCGCCTGCTGACCCGCGGACGGCGCAACGCCCTGCCCCGCCAGCAAACCTTGCGGGCCACGCTCGACTGGAGCTTTGACATGCTCACCGAAGGCGAAAAAATCTGCCTGCGCAGGCTGGCGGTGTTTCGCCGGGGCTTCAGCCTGGTCAGCGCGGCGGCGGTGATCGCCGGGGAACACGTGGCCCTGGCCGAAGTGCTCGGCTCCATCACGCAACTGGTGGCCAAGTCGCTGCTGAATGTGGACGCCGGCGAGGAAGAGATGGTCTATCGCCTGCTGGATATCACCCGCACGTATGCCCTGGAAAAGCTCAGCCTCGCGGGCGAACTGCAAGCCACGCGCGAACGCCATGCGGCACGCTGCCTGGCGCTGATGGAACAGGCCCGCGGTGATTGGGAACTGATCGCCACCCAGCCCTGGATCGAGCGCTACGCACCGTTGCGCGAAGACGTGCGCGCCGCCCTCGACTGGGGATTTGCCGACGACGCGGGGCACTTGCTGGCGATCCGCCTGACGGTCAGTGCGATGCCCCTGTGGCAGGAACTGTCGTTGCTGCGCGAGCATGCCGGTTATGTGGACAAGGCGCTGGCGCTGATCGATCAGGTCGAAGCGCCCTGTACGCAATTGACCCTGCAACTGCAATTGGCCCTGGGCAGCCTCTCCTACCACGCCCTGGGCGCCGCGCCGCAGACCATTGCGGCGTTTGTCGGTGCCGCGCGCCTGGCCGAAGAACGCCAGGACCTGGCCGGCCAGTTACGCGCGGTCTCCGGGCATATGGCGGTAAACCTGTGTGCCGGGCGCTATGACCAGGCGCTGCAACAGAGCCTGCAATTTGATCGCCTCGACCCACGCACCGAGCCGCTGCTGGACCTGAGCACCCAACGCCTGCGCGCCCTCGCCCGGCATTACACCGGCGATCAGGCACGGGCACGGCATCATGCCGAGCAGGTGCTGCAACGGATGAGCCACAGCGGCCACGTGAACCGCTTCGCCCATGGCGTTGGCGTGCAGTACGACCAGAGCGTCGCGTCCCTGACCGTCCTGGCGCGCATCCTTTGGCTGCAAGGCTTCCCCGAACGTGCCTGGCGCACCGCGAGCCAGGCACTGGAGCTGGCGCTGCAGATCAACCACGGCACCTCGATCTGCTACACCCTGGCCTTGGCTGGTGTAGTCATCGCCCGCTACAACGGTGCCGACGACGAGGCACAGGCCATGCAACGCCTGCTGCTTGAGCAGGCGCACAAGCATTCGGTGCAACTGTTCCAGACCTGGGCCGGGCACTATGCCGGTATCCTGGGCGACCAGGATCTGCAGGGCCTGGGACTGATCGAGGACACCCTGGTCACCTTCGGCATGCGGCAGGTCGATGAGCCGGGCATGCACCGCGCGCGCAGTGGCGCGGCGGGCTGGTGCGCGCCGGAAATCCTGCGGGTGTACGCCGGGCAGGTGGCACTTCTGGGGGATACCCACGGCGCTGAAACGCTGCTGCTCGAAGCCCTTGGCCTGGCAAGCCGGCAAGGTGCCCTGGCCTGGGAGTTGCGCTGTGCGGGCTGCCTGGCGCAACGCTGGCAGCAACAAGGGCGTAGGCAAGCCGCCAGGGATTTGCTGGAGCCGATCTACGCTCGATTTACCGAAGGCTTCGCCACCCGCGATCTACTGCGCGCACGCCGCCTGCTCGACGAGTTGCAGGACAAACGGCCGGCCTGAAAACTCACCCAGGCACTGCCCATAACCTTGCTGCAAGCGCTCGACCTGAAGCGGATCGCGCAACTGCGCCAGGGCGTAGCTGCGCACGCTATTGAGCAGGCGATAGCGCGTCGGGCCCGGGCCAGGCTCGGCGGTCAGCAGCGACAGATTGACCAGACGCGCCAGCAGGTAGGACAAATCGGCGTGCTCAAGCTCGGTTCCGCTGACCATTTCACGCAAGGTGGGCAGGGTCACCGCCATCTTGAACAGGCCCAACTGCAGGAACAGCCAGCACTCCGGCAGGCTCAGGCGCTCGTAGCTCCAGTCCAGCGCGGCGGTCATTGAGCGATGGCGTTCCACCGCCGTGCGACGACCGTGGCTCAGCCCGTGCAGGCCGCTGCGCAATTGCCGCTGCACACCGCCGATACCCAGGGCGTCAACCTGGGCGGCCGCCAGTTCGAGGGCCAACGGGATACCGTCCAGGCGCCGGCAAATATCACGCAGCGGCATCAACTCCTGGGGCCGCAACACAAAACCCTGCTGATTGGCGCGCGCCCGTGCGACGAACAACTGCACGGCGGGACAGGTCATGGCCTGCTCGACACTGCCCAGCGCCGACGGCGACGGCACGCCCA
>NZ_CVTX01000187.1:51099-77065 GCF_900005715.1 Pseudomonas sp. 34 E 7 | reverse complement strand
GGCAACGGCGTGTATGAAAGCCTGCTGCTGGCCCCGACGGCGGCCTCGGCACAGGGCGCGTTCCAGCAACTGAGTGGCGAAGTCTATCCAGCCCTGGAGACTGCATTGGTCAATGACAGCCGCTACGTGCGCGAAGCGGTCGGCGAGCGCCTGCGCAACGGTGAAATGGGCGCGACCAGCCAGGCCATCGACAGCCGTGGCAATGTGTGGGTAAAAGCGCTGGGGGCCTGGGGCAAGACCGACAGCCGCAGCGACACGGCCGGCTACACCACGTCCATCGGCGGCATGCTGGCCGGCGTGGACGGTGCCCTCGACGACGCAACGCGCATCGGCCTGGTGGCCGGCTACAGCGATACGTCGCTGAACATGGGCAGCGACACCCATAGTCGTGCCTCGGTCGACAGCTACCACTTCGGCGCCTATGCCGGGCATGAAATCGGCGCCTGGCGCCTGAGTGGCGGCGCAACCTACAGCTGGCACCGCGCCGATGTGAAGCGTGACCTGCAATACGGCGACGTCAGCGGCAAGCAGAAAGCCAAGGTCGATGCCCACAGCACCCAGGTGTTCACCGAGGCGGCGTACCGCATCAACCTGCAACCCCTGGCGCTTGAGCCATTCGCCAACCTGGCCTACGTGCACCTGGACACCGACAGCTTTAAAGAGAAGGGCGATGCCGCTGCGCTGAAAAGTGGCGACGACAGCCGCGACCTGGTGCTGAGCACCCTGGGTGTGCGCGCCTTGAAAACCTTCAACGTCAATGATCATCAGCAACTGGAAGTGTCCGGGACCCTGGGCTGGCAGCACAACCTGAGCAGCACAGACGCCGAGCAGCACCTGGCGTTTGCCTCCGGCGGCCCTTCGTTCGCGGTGGAAAGCGCGCCGATGGTGCGCGATGCCGCCCTGGTCGGGGCACGGGTGAGCCTGGCCCTGAGCAAGGATGCGCGGGTGAACTTCGACTACAACGGTTTGCTGGCCAGCAAGGAGAAAGTGCATGGCGTCGGTTTGAGCCTGGACTGGGCGTTCTGATGCGATAAAAACCACTGTAGGAGCGAGCTTGCTCGCGAAAAACTCAAGTGCGGCGCGGTTGTTCAGGTAGAGCGCGTCATCGTTGACGATCTTCGCGAGCAAGCTCGCTCCTGCAGGTGGTAATGGACAAAAGGTGTTTTCGCTTTCTCGACAAATCCAACAACAGAGAGGCACTGCCATGGGTATCTTTGACTATAAAAACCTCGGGACCGAGGGCTCCAAGACGTTGTTCGCCGATGCGATGGCGATCACGCTGTATGCGTATCACAACCTGGATAATGGCTACGCCGTGGGGTATCAGCACAACGGCCTGGGCCTGGGTTTACCGGCCACGCTGGTGCAGGCCCTGCTGGGCAGTACCGACTCCCAAGGGGTCATTCCCGGCATTCCATGGAACCCGGACTCGGAAAAAGCCGCCCTCGACGCGGTGCAGCAAGCCGGCTGGACGCCGATCAGCGCCAGCAGCCTCGGCTACACCGGCAAGGTCGACGCCCGGGGGACGTTTTTCGGCGAAAAGCCCGGCTACACCACGGCCCAGGTCGAAGTGCTGGGCAAGTACGATGACGCAGGCAAATTGCTGGAAATCGGTATCGGTTTTCGCGGCACGTCCGGGCCGCGGGAACACCTGATCAGCGATTCAATCGGCGATGTCATCAGCGACCTGCTCGCCGCGTTCGGTCCCAAGGACTACGCGAAAAACTACGTCGGCGAAGCCTTCGGCGGCTTGCTCAAGAACGTTGCCGAGTTTGCCGGTGCCCACGGCCTCAGCGGCCAGGATGTGCTGGTCAGCGGTCACAGCCTCGGAGGGCTGGCGGTCAACAGCATGGCCGACTTGAGCGACAGCAAATGGTCGGGCTTCTACAAGGACGCCAACTATGTGGCCTATGCCTCGCCAACCCAGAGTGGCGGTGACAAGGTGCTGAACGTGGGCTACGAAAATGACCCGGTGTTCCGTGCGCTGGATGGCGCATCGTTCAACCTGTCGTCCCTGGGCGTGCACGACAAACCCCATGAGTCCACCACCGACAATATCGTCAGCTTCAACGACCACTACGCGTCATCGCTGTGGAACGTGCTGCCGTTTTCCATCCTCAACCTGCCGACCTGGGTGTCACACTTGCCCACCGGCTACGGCGATGGCATGACGCGCATTCTCGACTCCGGCTTCTATGAGCAGATGACCCGCGACTCCACAGTGATCGTCGCCAATCTGTCCGACCCCGCGCGGGCCACCACCTGGGTGCAAGACCTCAACCGTAATGCCGAGGCGCACAAGGGCGACACATTCATCATCGGCAGTCACGGCGACGACCTGATCCAGGGCGGCAAGGGCGCGGACTTTATCGAGGGCGGCAAAGGCAATGACACGATCCGCGACAGCAGCGGGCATAACACCTTCCTGTTCAGCGGGCACTTTGGCAATGATCGCGTGGTGGGCTACCAGGCGACGGACAAGCTGGTTTTCACGGACGTGCAGGGCAGCGCGGATTATCGCGATCATGCCAAGCTGGTCGGCGGGGATACCGTGATCAGCTTCGGCGCCGACTCGGTGACGCTGGTGGGGGTGAGCAGTGTGTCGGGGGAGGGGATTATGATCGGCTGACTATTGGAACGCGGTTAAAACTGTGGGAGGGGCGGTGCGACGATTCGACTTGCCCCCGATAGCGGTGGGTCAGCTACCTATAAGCAGGCTGATACACCGCTATCGGGGGCAAGCCCCCTCCCACATTTGATATAGGCCAGCCTGAAATTATTGTTCCTTGCGCACCGTCGCCACATCATCGGCCTTGATACGAATACGCTTGCCGGCGATGTCGGTGAATTCGTAGAAGCCGTCGGCGGTCTTGGCGTTGGGTGTGTCCTTGGTCAGATACTGTGTGCCGTTTTGCAACGTGACCACCGTTTGCGTGGAGCAACCGGCCAATACCAGAAAAGTGAGTGCAACCAGCGGAAGACCCAAATTCTTCATGTTCATTACCCTTACCTTTAACCCTGAAAAGTCCCGCAGCGTCTGGCTGCGAGGCATAAATGTTACGCGATCAGCTCCCTCATCTGATCGCTTTTTTTCAAAAAGTTGCAGGCGCCATTTATCTATTACTGATTGCAACAAACCGTTTGCAGCGTCACTCTGTATGCATAACCAGTAGTTGACCGCGTTGTGCCATGAGCCACCCCCTCGAAGACCCCTTGTATTACCTGCACAACTTCCGCCAAGTGCTGATGTGGTTGGAGCAGCGCTATGCCGATCTGCTCGACCCGGACGAATTGCAGTTCATTCAGCAATTCGACAGGTTGCCCCAGGCGTCACAAGCGTTATTGGTGCGCATGGTCATGCGCAAGGGCGTGCATTTTCGTGGGGCAAAGCTCAACTACCTGGAAATCGGCTGCCCGCATGCGGCCATGCAACCACTGCTGGCGTCCGGTTGGGTCGAGGACCAATGCCAGTTGGGCTTTGAAGAGCTGTTCGGCGTGCTGCAAAAAGGCGAGCTGCTCGCGGCGTTCAAGCCCTGGATCGAGCACCCCAGGGGCCGCAAAACCGACTGGCTGGCGCCATTGGCGGCGCAGTTCAATGAAAGCCGCAGCTTTGCCCTTTGGTGCCCCGACCTGCAAGACGTGCTCTACAGCCTGACGGTGATGCCGTTGTGCGACCGCCTGCGCCTGATGTTTTTCGGCAACCTGTATCAGGACTGGTCGGAGTTCGTGCTGGCGGACCTGGGCATCTACACCTACGAGAAGGTCGCGTTCTGCGCCGAGTCCCGAGGGTTGCGCAGCCGCGCCGACGTCGAGGGCTTTTTGTTCCTGCACCAGTGCCAGCAGGCTTTTGATGCGGGCCAGGCGCTGGAAACGGTGTTGGCGCACATTGCCACGCTGCACACCGACAACCCCTGGCTGGAAAAACGCCGCGCCAAATTGCTGTTCCAGATCGGCCAATACTGCGAGCGCAGCGCTGAGTTGAGCGTGGCCGAGCAGATCTATCGTGGCTGCGCCTATCCCGGCGCGCGTGCGCGGCTGATCCGCGTGCTGGAGCGCCAGGAGGCCTATGCACAGGCCCTGGCGTTGGCCGTGGCGGCGCAACAGGCACCGCAAAGCGCCGCCGAGCAGCAACACCTGCTGCGCGTAGTGCCGCGTCTGCGGCGCAAGCTGGGTGAGCCGAAAGTGCCCAAGGCCAAGCCGCGAGTCGTCACGCGCCTGGACCTGGCACTGACGCCGCCGCAACCGCTGATGTCGGTGGAATATTGTGTGCAGGCCCACCTGAGCGAGCCGGACGCGCCGGTGCATTACGTGGAAAACGGCCTGATCAATTCGCTGTTCGGCCTGCTGTGCTGGGACGTGATCTTCGCGCCGCTGCCGGGCGCGTTTTTCCACCCGTTCCAGCGCGGGCCTGCCGACTTGCACAGTGAGGACTTTCATCAGCGCCGAACCGAGTTATTCAGCACGTGCTTTGAGCAACTGCGGGACGAGCGCTACAAGACCACCATTCGCCAGCGTTACGTGGACAAATGGGGCATTCAATCGCCCTTTGTGTTCTGGAACCTGCTCAGCGAAGAGCTGCTTGAGCAGGCACTGACGTGTCTGCCGGCCGAACACTTGCGCTACTGGTTCGAGCGGCTGCTGCTGGATATCCGTGCCAACCGCACCGGGATGCCCGACCTGATCCAGTTCTGGCCGGCGCAGAAGACCTACCGCATGATCGAGGTCAAGGGCCCTGGCGACCGCCTGCAGGACAACCAACTGCGCTGGCTGGAGTTCTGCGGCGAGTACCAGATGCCGGTCACGGTCTGCTATGTGCGCTGGGCAGAGCCCGCTTGAGCTACAGCGTCGCGGTGCGCGCGTTGTGCGAATTCACCGCCAAGGTCGGTGACCTGGACCTGCGCTTTACCCCGTCGCCCAGTGCCCAGGAAGGCATCGTCGGCCATCGCACGGTGGCGTCGCGGCGCAGCACGCATTACCAGAACGAAGTCGCGCTCGAGGGCGAGTACGAGCAACTCAAGGTGCGGGGCAGGGCGGACGGCTATGACCCGGACAGCAACCGCCTCGAAGAGGTAAAAACCTATCGCGGCGACCTTAAGGCGCAGCCGGCCAACCATCGGCAATTGCATTGGGCCCAGGTCAAGGTCTATGGCTGGCTGATGTGCCAGAAACTGGGGCTCGATGAGATCGAGCTGGCGCTGGTGTATTTCGATATCGTCGGCGAGGGCGAGACCCTGCTCAAGCAGCGCGTTGCCGCGCCGGACCTTGAGCGCTTCTTCAACCAGCAATGCGCGCTGTTTCTTGACTGGGCCCACCAGCAGATGCAACACCGTGAGGCGCGCAACCGTGACGCGCAAGGCCTGGCGTTTCCCCATGCCGAGTTTCGCAGCGGCCAGCGTTCGCTGGCCGAATCGGTGTACAAGGCGGTCAGCACCGGCCGTTGCCTGATGGCCCAGGCGCCGACCGGCATCGGCAAGACCGTCGGCACGCTGTTTCCGATGCTCAAGGCCCTGGCGCCGCAGCAGTTGGACAAGGTGTTTTTCCTCACCGCCAAGACCCCGGGCCGCAAGCTGGCGCTGGATGCCGCCCAGGTCCTTTACGACAGCAGCCCCGAGCTGTCCCTGCAGGTGCTGGAACTGGTGGCCCGGGACAAGGCCTGCGAGCACCTGGACAAAGCCTGCCACGGCGACTCGTGCCCGCTGGCCAGGGGCTTTTACGATCGCTTGCCCGCCGCCCGCCAGGCGGCAGCCAGGGTGCGGCTGCTCGATCAGCGTCACCTGCGGGAGGTGGCCCTGGCCCACGACGTCTGCCCGTATTACCTGAGCCAGGAAATGGCGCGCTGGACCGACGTGGTGGTTGCCGACTACAACTACTATTTCGACTTCGGCGCCATGCTCTTCGGGCTTGCGCAGCTCAATCAGTGGCGCGTCGCGGTGCTGGTCGACGAGGCGCATAACCTGGTCGAGCGCGCGCGTTCGATGTACAGCGCCAGCCTCGACCAGTACAGCCTCAAGACGCTGCGCGACAGCGCCCCCGAGCCGCTGAAAAAGCCCTTGCAGCGCCTGAACCGTGAGTGGAATGCGCTGCACAAGGACCAACTGGCGCCGTATCAGGCATACGCGGCCAAACCCGACAAGCTGCTCCAGGCCCTGAGCCAGTGTGCCAGCGCCATGGGCGACTATTTCAACGACCACCCCGAAGCCCTCAGTGGCGACTTGCAGGCCTTTTACTTTGAGGCGCTGCAATTTAACAAGGTGGCCGAGCTGTTCAATGAACACTTCATCTTCGATATCAGCAAACGCCAGTTCAGCGCCAAGCGCAGCAGCTCGACCCTGTGCCTGCGCAACGTGGTGCCGGCCGAGTTCATTCGCCCCAGGTTGACAGCCGCGCGCAGCAGCGTGCTGTTTTCCGCGACCCTCAGTCCCCGCCACTACTACGCCGACTTGCTCGGGTTGCCGCCGGACACCGCCTGGGTCGACGTCGAATCGCCGTTCAAGGCCGAGCAACTGCAGGTGAGCATCGTCGACCGCATCTCCACGCGGTTCGTGCACCGCCAGGCGTCGCTGGAACCCATCGTGGAACTGATCGCCCGGCAGTTCGCCACGCAGCCGGGCAACTACCTGGCGTTTTTCTCCAGCTTCGATTACCTGCAACAAGTCGCGCAGCTGCTGGCCGAGCGGCACCCGCAGATTGCGCTGTGGCTGCAGTCGCGGGGCATGGCCGAAGCTGAACGCCAGGCCTTTCTGGACCAGTTCACCCCGCACAGCCAGGGCGTGGGCTTTGCTGTACTGGGTGGCGCCTTTGGCGAAGGCATCGACTTGCCCGGTGCGCGCCTGATCGGCGCGTTCATCGCCACCCTGGGCCTGCCGCAGCTCAATCCGGTGAATGAACAGATGAAAGCGCGCATGGGCGCGATCTTCGGCGCGGGCTATGACTACACCTATTTGTATCCCGGTATCCAGAAAGTGGTGCAGGCGGCGGGGAGGGTGATCCGCAGTCAGCACGACCGCGGTGTGGTGATGTTGATCGATGATCGCTTTGGTGAGACGCGGGTGAGGCAGTTGCTGCCCAAATGGTGGTCGCCAACGACCTGAGGGACTCACCGCCATTCAAATGTGGGAGGGCTTGCCCTGATACCCGCTGTAGGAGCGAGCTTGCTCGCGAAAAACTCACAGGCACCGCGTTCATTCAGGAAGCACGCGTTATCGTTGACGTTTTTCGCGAGCAAGCTCGCTCCTACAGACGGCGGTACTGGGTTGAGTGTCAGACCACTTCCAGGTAGGAGCTTTGTATCGCCCGTGCCAGTTCGCGCACGGTGTCGATAAAGTCGGTCAGCCGGGTGTGCAGCCCGTCTTCCAGAATCTCATCGATCCCGGTGTACCGCAGGCGTGCCTCGAATTCGGCGGCCAGGCGCTGCGCCGTGCGGCCGTAACTGCCGGGCAGGTCGGCGAGGATGTGGCTCAGTTCCTCGATGCACGCATGCAGTGAACGCGGCACGTCGCTGCGCAACAGCAGCAGCTCGGACACCGAGCGGGCGTTCAAGGCATTCGGGTACAGCTCGGTATAGGCTTCGAACGAGGACAGCGCGCGCAACAGGGCGCTCCACTGGTAATAGCCGCGTGCCGACACGTCGCTGACTTCTTCGGACTCTTCACCAAACATCTCATAGCGCGCATCCAGCAGGCGCAGGGTGTTGTCCGCACGTTCGACGAAGGTGCCCAGGCGAATGAATCGATAGGCGTCATTGCGCATGATGGTGCCGGAGGTTGCGCCGCGAAACAGGTGCGAGCGTTGCTTGACCCAGTCACAGAAATGGCTGATGCCATGCCGCGCCAGGCCGCCGGCGGCGATGCTGCGCATTTCCAGCCAGGTGGCGTTGAGGTTTTCCCACATGTCGGCGGTGATGCGTCCGCGCACGGCATGGGCATTGCCCCTGGCAGCGCGCAGGCAGTTGTAGATACTGGCCGGGTTTTCTTCATCCAGGGCGAAAAAGTGCAGCATGCGCCCGGCGTCCAGCTGCTGATGGCGCTCAAGGTAACTGTCCAACGTGCCGCTGCTGAGCAGCGACATCGCCAGTTCATCGAGCCCATCGCTGCGCCCGGCCTGGGGCATCAACGACAGCGAATAACTGACTTCCAGCATGCGCGCCAGGTTCTCGGCGCGCTCAAGATAGCGGGACATCCAATACAGATCTGCGGCGGTTCTACTCAACATACTCAGCCCTCCACCACCCAGGTGTCCTTGGTTCCGCCGCCTTGCGACGAGTTGACGATCAGCGAGCCTTCCTTGAGCGCTACACGGGTCAGGCCGCCGGGCACCAGGCGGGTTTCCTTGCCCGAGAGCACGAACGGGCGCAGGTCGATATGCCGCGGCGCGATGCCGTTTTCGACGAAGGTCGGGCAGGTGGACAGGCTCAGGGTCGGTTGCGCGATATAGGCATGGGGACGCGCCTTGATGCGCTGGCGAAAGTCCTCGATCTCGGCAGCGCTGGAAGCCGGGCCCACCAGCATGCCGTAGCCGCCCGAGCCCTGGGTTTCCTTGACCACCAGTTGCGCAAGGTTGGCCAGCACATGGGACAGTTCATCCGGCTTGCGGCACTGGAAGGTCGGGACGTTCTGCAGGATGGGTTCTTCATCCAGGTAAAAACGGATCATGGCCGGCACATAGGGGTAGATCGACTTGTCGTCGGCCACGCCGGTGCCGATGGCGTTGGCCAGTACCACGTTGCCCGCGCAATAGGCGGCCACCAGGCCGGGCACGCCGAGCATCGAGTCGGGGTTGAACGCCTGCGGATCGAGGAAGGCGTCATCGATGCGCCGGTAGATCACATCAACCGCCTTGGGGCCGTCGGTGGTGCGCATGAATACCTTGAGTTCGTGCACGAACAGGTCGGCGCCTTCCACCAGCTCCACGCCCATTTCCCGAGCCAGGAAGGCATGCTCGAAGAAGGCGCTGTTGAAGCGCCCTGGGGTGAGGACCACCACGTTGGGGTTGTCCAGGCGGCTGGCGCTTTTCAGGGTCTTGAGCAGCAGGTTGGGGTAGTGGTCCACCGGCGCGATGCGCTGCCTGGCGAACACTTCCGGGAACAGGCGCATCATCATCTTGCGGTCTTCGAGCATGTAGCTGACGCCGCTGGGGGTGCGCAGGTTGTCTTCGAGTACGTAGTAGGTGCCGTCGCCGTCGCGCACCAGGTCGACGCCGGAGATGTGCGAGTAAATGTCGCGGTGCAGGTCCAGCCCGACCATCGACTTCTGATAGCCCTCATTGCCCAGCACCTGGTCTGCCGGGATGATGCCGGCCTTGATGATGCGCTGGTCGTGGTAGATATCGGCGAGAAACATGTTCAACGCGGTGACCCGCTGGATACAGCCGCGCTCGATCACGCTCCATTCGCTGGCGGGAATGCTGCGCGGGATGATGTCGAAGGGGATCAGGCGTTCGGTGTCTTGCTCGTCGCCGTACAGGGTGAAGGTGATCCCGGCGCGGTGGAACAGCAAATCCGCTTCACGGCGACGCTGGGCCAGCAGTTCCGGCGGCGTATTGGCCAGCCAGCGGGAGAAATCCTGATAATGCGCACGGCAGGCGCCGTCTGCATCATTCATTTCATCGAAGAAAGATCGAGCCATTCCAGTACCTTGTCAGTGCCCAGCCTTGCTTGGTTGGCAGCTTGCTTGGGTGGCACTGCCGCTAAAAACGCTTTTCTTATGAGCCTGTGGCTAAGGGTGCCAACAGGCCTGGTCCTTACTTTCTTATGGAGTCGGCTCTGGGTCGGGGGGTAACGAATGCTCCTGTTTACCGGCGGATGAATGGATTAAGCAAGGCTTGTGCCGGAAACGGCAGTCACTACCGGTAAATCCTCTGTAGGAGCGAGCTTGCTCGCGAAGAACGCACGGGTAATGGGTTCAACCAGACTGGCGCGTCATCGTTGAAGATCTTCGCGAGCAAGCTCGCTCCTACGGGGGGCGGGGGGTGCTCTGATTTGGTGCGCGACGAACTTGAACTTCACCCAGGTCCGCTTCTTCTAATGAGCCTTGAAACCGGATGGAGCCGCATCGTGCCCAGAATCATTTCGCCCAACACCCCGGAAGCGGCGTTGACCGACCACAGCGAGCACAACGCCAAGATCTTCGGTTCGCCCAAGGATCGCCTCGACTTCTATCGTCGCGAGATCCAGTACGAAACCAGCATCCTGGCCAACCGCACCGACGCCTACCTCACCGCCCAGTCATTCCTGGTGATTGCCTTCGTCTCCGGCATGGGCAATCTGAACCCGGAGTGGGGCAAGTTGTTCACCCTGGTGGTGCCGGCGATTCTCGCCGCCCTGGGCATTCTCAGCTCACTCAACGCCTGGCCCGGCATCCGCGCCGCGTACGAGATCATCGATCACTGGCACTACAAGCAAAGCGAGTTGCTGCGCAGTGAGCCGGTGATGGGCCTGGCCTATGACGAGTCGCCGCTGTTTTCCGAAATGGAGTCCACCCACAAGGGCTATCGCAAGTCCCTGCTGTTCTCCATGCGCGCGCCGTGGTTGTTCATGGGGTTCTGGCTGGTGTTGGGCATTTATGCCTTTTACATCCAGGTCGACAACCCATTGCGCTGAGCAATCGGACGGAACTTCACCCGTTAACCCAGCGCCTTAGCTTTACGGGGTACAGATTCCCCGCAAGCCTGCAATGAGGTGCGCCATGACCACAGATCACGATCCCCAGACCACTGACCGCAACGACCCGGCGATCGACGCCGGCAAGCCGGCCCCCGGCACCGCCGCCGATGCACCCAAGGACCCGACCCCGGCCAGCGACCCGGATGCCCAGGAAAACGACTACAGTCCGGACTTCAAGCCTGATCCTGAGCAAAAGTCTGAAACCGATGCCGATATCGATACCCAGGGCGGTTAGAGGAGACAGTCATGTCAAAAGAACTGGACGAAGAACTCAACGATCCGGGCAATGAAGACCCGGGCTCATTGATGGACGATGCCGAGGTGCCGCTCAACGATCTGGATGAAGCGGCGGACGTCGGCAATACCGAAGATCAGCACTGATCCGGCGGCGCGCCCCAGGTTTCACTGTTTCTGCGCGGTGCGCCGTTCGTACCACACCAGCATCGGCTGAGTGCTCAAACCATGCACCATGATGCTCAACGCAATCACCGAAAGCGTTAGGTTCACCGCCACGGCGCTGCTGGTACCGATCAGCCCGTGGTTGAGGGCGTAGAACAGGTAGTAGATGCTGCCGATTCCGCGAATGCCGAACCAACTGACCAGGCTGCGTTGGCGACGGTCCATCAGGCTGCCCCACGGCATGGCGAACACGCTGAGCGGGCGAATCACGCAAAACAGCAGCGCGGCCAGCGCCAGTGCGCGCCAATCCCAATGGCTGACCAGCACAATGCCCAGCACGGTCACCAGGAACACTTCCATGGAACGCTCCACCAGGCTGCCGAAGGCGAGCATGTCGCCCATCATTACGCCGGCCGCGATTTGCGTATCCTGCAATTGACTCACATCGCCATGCAGGGCCTGTTCAGGCTCGATCTCCAGGTGACCCACCACCGGTTGCGCCAGATGCTCGGCGGGTGTCTGGGCGTAACCGGTGGACTTGAACTCGGCCTGGCGCAGCCCCAGGCCCGCCGCGAATACCGACAGGAAGCCATAACCACCGATGGCTTCAGCGCTGACATAGGCCAGGGCGATCAGCGCCAGGGTCAGGTAGTCATTGGGTGACAAGGTGCTGTCGGCATTGATCAGGCGCAGGCGCAAGGTCAAACGACCGATGCCACGCCCCATCCAGTACCCCGTCAACAGCCCGGCCGGGACTGCCCACAGCAGGTTTTTCAGCACCCAGCCACCGAACCAGTCGCCATCGAAACCGCCATGCTGCATGAACAGCAGGCCGAAGATCACAAAGGGAAACGCGGTGCCGTCGTTCAAGCCGGCTTCGCCGGACAGGCCGAAACGCAGGGGGTCGTAGTCCTGGGCATTATTGACCTGAACCAGGCCGGCCAGTACCGGGTCGGTGGGCGCCAGCATCGCGCCCACCAACAGCGACACGCCCCACGACAGCTGGAACAGGTAATGCAGCGCCAGGCAGGCGCCGAAGATGGTCAGCAGCATCACCGGCCCGGCCATGCCAAAGGCGATGCGCCAGGTGCGGTGCCTGAGCGGCAGGCGCAGTTTCAAGCCGCTGACGAACAGCGAAAACAGCACCGCGACTTCAGTCAGGTGCTCCATCCAGCGGGCTGAGCCCTTGATGTCCAGGTCCAGCAGGTCCACACCCAGCGGGCCGATGGCGACGCCCAACAGCAGGCACACCGCCGAGGTGGTCACCGGCATCCAGCGCAGGTAGGAGGACGTGAGGGCGAGGGTCAGCAATACGGCGCCCAGTACGGCCAACCATAGAATAAATGTCATCGAACTAGCACCGGGGGCCGTGGTTTGTGCAGGTTTTGAGGGCCGCGGCAGGGTTCAGGTTCAATGTGATTGCATCGCGTTGCCACTCAAGCCGGCGACGGTTTCATGCTGATTTGATCCGATCCTGCAACAAGCGCTCCAGCGTCTCCACCGGCAATGGTCGGCTGAACAGATAGCCCTGGATCTGATCGCAGCCGGCTTCTTTCAGGAAGGCCAGCTGCGCCTGGGTTTCCACCCCTTCGGCGACGACGCGCAGCTTCAAGCTGTGAGCCAGTTCGATGATCGTGCGGGTAATCGCCGCATCCTGCGGGTTGGTGGTGACTTCGCGGATAAATGCGATGTCGATCTTCAACGTGTCGATGGGGAAGCGACGCAGGTACGCCAGGCTCGAGTAACCGGTGCCGAAATCGTCGATGGCGATCTTCACGCCCATGGCGCGCAGGCGTTGCAGGGCGGCGATGGTGTGTTCAGTGTTTTCCATCAGCGAGCCTTCGGTGAGTTCCACCTCCAGCCAGTGGGCGTCAACGCCGGTTTGGACCAGGATGTGCTCGATGTCGGCAATCAGGTCGCCCTCGATCAACTGATGCCCCGAGACGTTGACCGACACTTCAATCGCACCGAGGCCGTTCAATTGCCAGGCGGCGATCTGTTGGCACACGCTCTCGATCACACAGCGCCCCACGGGCACGATCAGCCCGAGGTTTTCCAGGATCGGCACGAACACCGCCGGCGATACCGCGCCATACCCTGGCCGATCCCAGCGCAGCAAGACTTCCAGGCCGCAGACTTCGCCGTTGGCCAGTTCGACCTTGGGCTGGTAGTGCAGGGCAAACGCGTGTTGTTCGACCGCCTCGCGCAGGTCGTTCTCCAGGTCTTGCCGGGCCAGGTCGTGCACGTTCATCTGGGTGTGATCGCTGCCGCGTTGTTGCAATTGCTGCTCCAGCCTCAGGCTGTGTTGTTTGAGCTCATCGCCATGGGCCTTGAGCCGCAGCAGGTTGCGCACCCGCAGCCACAGTTCGACGCGTTCGACCGGCTTGCTGATGAACTCCTCGGCGCCGGTTTCCAGGCCGCTGACCCGCGCGCTGGATTCGCTCAAGGCCGAGAGCATGATGATCGGGATGTTCGCCGTGACGGGGTTGGACTTGAGCTGGGTGGCCACTTCGTAGCCGTCCATGCCGGGCATCATGATGTCCAGCAGGATCAGGTCGGGCGGCTGCTGCGCCACCAACTGCAAGGCTTCTTCGCCGTTGCTCGCGCTCAGGGTCTGGTAACCCTCATGCTGCAGCAGGGTTTCCAGGAGTTTGCGGACCTGGGGTTCATCGTCAACGATCAACAGGGTTGCGGGTGAGCTGGCCATGGAGAGAACTCATGCGGGAGGTGTGATGGTCGGGTTCAGCAGGGTGTCGATCACCTGGTACAGCTCCTTGTAGCGCAGGGGCTTGGTGACGTAGGCGTCGCAACCGGCCAGGCGGGTTTTTTCCCGATCTTCCTTCATGGCCATGGCGGTGAGAGCAATCACCGGGATGTGCGCGGTGAGCGGGTCTTGCTTGAGCAAGCGGGTCGCGGCCAGGCCGTCCATGCCTGGCAACTGGATGTCCATCAGAATCAGCGCCGGTTGTTGTACGCGGGCCAGGGTCAGCCCGCTTTCGGCATCCGCCGCCCACTGCACGTTGTGCCCGGCGCTCACCAGCAGCAGGCGCGCCAGGCGCATATTCGCTTCGTTGTCTTCGATGATCAGGATATCGGCCATGCGGCCTCCGGAATGCGGTGCAGCGGCAGCCACACCACGAAACGCGCGCCCAGGCCTTCGCGGCTGGCCACGGCCACGCTGCCGCCGTGCAGTTCGGTCAACTGCTTGACCATCGCCAGCCCCAGGCCGGTGCCTTCGAATTTGCGCGCCAGGCTGCTGTCGATCTGGCTGAAGGACTTGAACAACTTGCCCATGTCATCCGGGGCGATGCCGATACCGGTGTCGCTCACGCTCAGCTCGAGGAATGCCGGGTGACTGCCGGGCGGCAGGGCAAAACCCTGCACCGGCCAATCGCCGGGGACCCGGCCGACCTGGTCACGCCCGACTTCACGCACCACCAGGGTCACGGTGCTGCCGTGCTCACTGAACTTCACCGCATTGGCCAGCAGGTTGTAGACGATCTGCTTGGTCTTGCGCAGGTCCAGTTGCAGCCAGCCAAAATCCTGCGGGTTGTCCAGCGTCAACTGGATGCGCTGCAGGGCGGCCTTTTCACGCACGATCAACAGGCTGTTGGCCAACAGGCCGGCCAGTTCCACGGGTTCCAGTTCGAGGTCCATCATCCCGGCCTCGACCTTGGACAGGTCGAGGATGTCGTTGATCAACGCCAGCAGATGCTGGCCGCTGGTGAAGATATCGCCGATGTATTCGCGCTGGATCTCGCTCATGTCGCCCACCAGCCCGTCCTTGAGCGCCTCGGAAAAACCGATCACCGCGTTCAGCGGTGTGCGCAGTTCATGGGACATGGTGGCGAGAAATTCCGACTTCATGTGGTTGGCATGCTCCAACTCCAGGTTCTTTTCTTCCAGGGCGCGTTCGAAGCCTTTGCGCTCGGCTTCTTCCTGCTTGCGCGCGGTGTTGTCGGTGCCGATCAGCAGGTAACCGATGATCGTGTCATGGCGGTTGCGCAGCGCCGTTACCGAAACCATGGCCGACAAGCGACTGCCGTCCTTGCGGATGTAGGTCAGCTCGTAGATGTCTTCGATGCCGCGGGAGGCCTTGAAGACCAGGGCTTCGAACCCCGGCGTGATCGGCGTATCGAGCTCCAGGCTCAGAGCGGCGGCGCGGGTAATCAGTTCGGCCGGGTCGGAGATGTCGGCGGGGGTGATGCGGTTGAGCACATCGGCGGCGGCGTAACCGAGCATGCGTTCGGCGCCGACGTTGAAGATCTGGATCACGCCCTTTTCGTCAGTGGCGATGCTGGAGAAATAGGCGCTGTTGAAGATCGCATCCTGCAGCGCACCGGTCTTGAGCAAGGTTTTCTGGCGCTTGAACTCGACGATTTTTTCGGCGCGTGATTGGGGCGGGTCGGGTAGGGGGGTGTCCATTGCCAGGTAATCCGTGAACGTCAGGCCTGCCATCGGCACAGGGCGATGGCGCAGAACATGTTCACAGAAGACCGCGCGAACGCGACGATGAGGACATGAGTTTGTTGGACAATAGCAGAGATTGTGGCGTTTTGATGGCCGAGGCCGGCCTTTTGACGCAATAGCGTCCGCATTTCAATGATTTACGTGTTTCTTCGCTGATGAAACGTTTCACCTTGCGGATAATTGGCAACGCAAGCGCTTGCGTAAGCAAATGTATCTAAACTAGAGTCGGCAGCACTCGACAACAAAAACAATAAATCCAGGAGCTCATCCATGAGCCTTGAACCCTTGCTTGAGATGCAGGGCATCAGCAAAACCTTCAACGGTTTGCGCGTGCTCAAAAGTGTCGGCCTGAAGGTCTACCCCGGCGAAATTCACGCCTTGATGGGGGAGAACGGCGCCGGCAAGTCCACGCTGATGAAAATCCTCTCCGGCGCCTATCAAGCCGATCCCGGCGGCGTTATCCGCATTGACGGCCAACCCGTCGCCAGCTTCACTCCCGCCACCGCCAAGGCCCTGGGCATCGCCGTGATCTACCAGGAACTGAGCCTGTGCCCGAACCTGAGCGTGGCCGAGAATATCTACCTGGGCCGCGAACTGCGCCGAGGCTGGACCATCGACCGCAAGGGCATGCAGGCCGGTTGCGTGGAGGTGCTGCAACGCCTGGGCGCCGAATTCACCGGCTCTACCCAGGTCAGCAGCCTGTCGATTGCCGAGCGCCAGTTGGTCGAAATCGCCCGTGCCCTGCATGCCCACGCCAGGATCCTGGTAATGGACGAACCGACCACGCCGCTGTCGTCCCGTGAAACCGACCGTCTGTTCGCGCTGATCAAACAGCTGCGCAGCCAGGGCCTGGCAATCATCTACATCAGCCATCGCATGGCCGAAATCTACGAGCTGTCGGACCGCGTCTCGGTGCTGCGCGACGGCCAATACATCGGCGAGTTGACCCGTGCGGCGCTGTCGGCCGACGTGCTGGTGAAAATGATGGTGGGTCGCGACCTGTCCGGCTTCTACAAGAAAGAACACGCTGCCTATAACCCCGGCAACGTGGTGATGCGCGTGCGCGACATGGCCGATGGCAAGCGCGTGCGCCACTGCAGTTTCGATCTGCATGCCGGTGAAGTGCTGGGCATTGCCGGGCTGGTGGGGGCAGGGCGCACGGAGCTGGCACGGCTGATCTTCGGCGCCGACCCGCGCACCAGCGGCACCCTGGAAGTGGTGGGCAAGACGCTGACGCAACTGCGCACCCCGGCGGACGCCATTGGTGCCGGCGTGGTGTACCTCACCGAAGACCGCAAGGCCCAGGGCCTGTTCCTGGACATGAGCGTGGCCGACAACATCAATGTGTGCGCCTGCGTGCCGGATGCGCGGGCCGGTGGCGTGCTCGATCGCGCCCATGGCGCACAGCGCGCCAATGACGCGATCAAGTCGCTGTCGATTCGCGTGGCCTCGGGCAAGGTCACTGTGGGCGCGCTGTCCGGCGGCAACCAGCAGAAGGTGTTGCTGGCGCGGCTGCTGGAGGTCAAGCCCCATGTACTGATCCTGGATGAGCCCACCCGTGGCGTGGACATCGGCTCCAAATCCGAGATTTACCGCATCATCAATCAATTGGCCCAGGCGGGTGTCGGCATTGTGGTGATCTCCAGCGAACTGCCGGAAATCATCGGCACCTGCGACCGTGTGCTGATCATGCGCGAAGGCCAGTTGGTGGCTGAAGTCGGCGGGGCCTCCGGTCACGTCATCTCCCAGGAACGTATTATCGACCTCGCCACCGGTGGCGATCAGGTGGCTGCCAATGGCTGAATTCAATAGCGCAACAACCGTGGGCAAGGCGGAACGCGTGCGTGAGCTGATGCGCACGGTGGGCATGTTGCCGGTGCTGGTGTTGCTGCTGGTGGGCTTCGCCCTGGCCAGCGAGAACTTCATGACCCTGCAGAACCTGTCGATCATCACCCAGCAGGCCTCGGTGAATGTGGTGCTGGCGGCCGGCATGACCTTCGTGATTCTTACGGCGGGCATCGACCTGTCGGTGGGCGCGATCCTGGCGGCGTCGGCGGTGGTGGCTTTGCAGGCGTCGATGTCGCCGCAGTTCGGCATGTTCGGCATCGCCGCCGGGATTGGCTTTGGCCTGTTGCTGGGCTTGGTCAACGGTGGGTTGATCGCCTTCATGCGGTTGCCGCCGTTCATCGTCACCCTCGGCGCGCTCACCGCCATGCGCGGCCTGGCAAGGCTTTTGGCCGACGACAAGACCGTGTTCAACCCCGACTTGCCGTTTGCCTTCATCGGCAATGACTCGATCCTAGGTGTGCCCTGGCTGGTGGTGATTGCCGTGGCGGTGGTGGCGCTGTCGTGGTTCATCCTGCGTCGCACGGTGATGGGCGTGCAGATCTATTCGGTGGGTGGCAACCCGGAAGCGGCGCGACTGTCGGGGATCAAGGTGTGGAAGGTGCTGTTGTTCGTCTACGCCATGTCCGGCGCGCTGGCCGGGCTCGGCGCGGTGATGAGCGCCTCGCGCCTGTTCGCCGCCAACGGCCTGCAACTGGGGCAGTCCTATGAACTGGATGCGATTGCCGCCGTGATTCTCGGTGGCACCAGCTTTACCGGCGGCGTCGGCACCATCGGCGGCACCCTGATCGGTGCGCTGATCATTGCGGTGCTCACCAATGGCCTGGTGCTGCTGGGGGTGTCGGATATCTGGCAGTACATCATCAAGGGCATCGTGATCATCGGCGCGGTGGCGCTGGATCGCTATCGCCAGTCCGGCGCGCGTACCTGAGTTGGCTCATACAACAATCACAAGAGAGAGACCCGCATGAACGTCAAACGTATTTTCCCGCTGATTGCCTTGGCTGCCCTGATGTCCCAGGCCGTGCAAGCCCGTGAACTCAAGGCCCTGGGCATCAGCATGGGTTCGCTGGGCAACCCGTATTTCGTCACGCTGGCCGATGGCGCCACGGCGCGGGCCAAGGCGTTGAACCCCAACGTCAAGGTCACTTCGGTGTCGGCCGACTATGACTTGAGCAAGCAGTTTTCGCAGATCGACAACTTTATTTCCTCCAAGGTCGACCTGATCCTGATCAATGCCGTCGACCCGTCCGCCATGGCCTCGGCGATCAAGAAAGCGCGGGATGCCGGGATTGTCGTGGTGGCGGTGGATGTGGATGCCAAGGGCGTGAACGCCACGGTGCAGACCGACAACGTCGAAGCCGGCAAGCTGGCCTGCCAATACCTGGTGGATAAACTCTCGGGCAAAGGCAATGTGATTATCCAGAACGGCCCGCAAGTGACCGCCGTGACCGACCGCGTCAAAGGCTGCAAGGCCGCGCTGGCCACCGCGCCGGATATCAAGCTGCTGTCCGACGATCAGGACGCCAAGGGCTCGCGCGAAGGCGGCCTGAACGCGATGCAGGGTTACCTTACGCGCTTCCCGAAAATCGACGGGCTGTTCGCGATCAACGACCCGCAAGCCATTGGCAGCGACCTGGCGGCCAAGCAACTCAAGCGCAGCGGCATCATTATCACCTCGGTGGACGGCGCGCCGGATATCGAAAACGCGCTGAAGACCGACACCCAGATCCAGGCCTCCGCCAGCCAGGACCCGTGGGCCATGGCCCAGACCGCCGTGGACGTGGGCAATGACCTGCTCAACGACAAAGCTCCCTCGCAAGCGGTGACCTTGCTCACGCCCAAGCTGATCACCCGCGACAACGTGGGCAGCTACAGCGGCTGGTCGAGCAAACACTGAAGTCTTGACCCGAGGGGATAGCGCCATGGTCACCATGGATGACGTGGCACGCAGGGCCGGGGTGTCGACATCGACGGTGTCCCATGTGCTCAACGGTACGCGCAAGGTCAGCCCGGCCACGGTGCAGGCGGTGCAACAGGCGATCCAGGTGCTGGGCTACGCGCCCAACACCCTGGCGCGTTCACTGGCGCGGTCGAGCACCAATACGATTGGCGTGGCGATCTCGGCGCTGTCCAACCATTACTTCAGCGAGACCGTGCACGCGATTGAAACCGCGTGTGCCAGGCACGGCTACATGATGCTGTTCGTCGACACCCACGACGACCCGGAGCAGGAATTGCGGGTCGTCACCGCGCTGCATCAGCGGCGGGTCGACGGCATTGTGCTGGCGCCGTCGAACGGCTCGCTGGCCCTGGATTACCTACGCGCCAATGCAATTCCCGCGGTGCTGGTGGATCGCATGATGAGTGAGCAGTTCGATCAGGTCGGGGTGGAGAATGCGCAGCCGACCCAGGCCCTTATTGAACACCTGATTGCCCATGGGCATCGCCGTATTGCTTTCATTGCTGGGCGTGCCGGGTTCAGTACCACGGATGAGCGTGTGGCCGGGTACAAAGCTGCGTTGCAGGCGGCGGGGCTGGTGTTTGATCCGCAGTTGCTGGTCAATGGCGGCTCCAACACCGAGCCGGCACGCCAGGCCACCGTGCAGTTGCTGAGCCTGGCCGCGCCGCCGACCGCCATCATGGCCGGCAACAACCTGATGACCCTGGGCGCCATGCAGGCTCTGCGTGACGCCCACATCGATGTGCCGGAGCAAATGGCCCTGGTCGGGTTCGATGATTTCGAATGGGCGGATTTTTTCCTGCCGCGCCTGAGCCTGATCGCACAGCCGGTGCAGGCCCTCGGCGCACGTGCGGTGGACTTATTGCTGCAACGCATGGCTTCTCCCAGCTCGCCGCCCCAGAGCGTACGACTGGCGCCGACCCTGCAATTACGTAATTCCTGCGGCTGTGATTGATTGGAATAACCCACGTATGAACGGTCCTGTTTCCCTCGGTATTGATCTTGGCACCTCTGAACTCAAGGCCATCCTCATGGATCTCGACGGCAGGGTGCTGGCCCATGCCGGCGTGCGCTTGAGCGTATCGCGTCGCCATGAAGGCTGGTCCGAACAGGCGCCCCAAGACTGGTGGCACGCGTGTTTACAGGCGCTGGAACAGCTGCGCGAGCATGCGGCGTTTGCCCGTGTGGCCTGTATCGGCCTGTCGGGGCAGATGCACGGCGCGGTATTGCTCGGGGATGACAACCGCGTGTTGTACCCGGCCATCCTGTGGGACGACTCACGCGCGGTAGTACAGGCGCAGCAACTGGGCGTCGAGCATGCCGAGGTCACGGGCAGCTTGCCGATGGCCGGGTTGACCGCGCCCAAGCTCCTATGGCTGCAACAGCATGAGCCCGAGGTGTTCAACGCGATTGATTGCGTGCTGTCGCCCAAGGATTACCTGCGCCTGTGCCTGAGTGGCGAGCGCATCAGCGAGATGTCGGATGCCGCCGGCACCCTGTGGCTGAATGTGGCGCAGCGTGAATGGTTTACCCCGATGCTGCGCGCCACCGGCCTGGCGCCTGCGCAAATGCCCAGGCTGGTGGAGGGCGGCAGCGCGAGTGCCTGTGTAACGGCGGTCGGGCTCGGCTTGTCGCCGCAGGTGGTCATCGCCGGTGGCGGCGGGGATAACCCGGCGGCGGCGGTGGGTATCGGTGCAATCAATGCCGGTGACGGCTTTATCACCCTGGGCACCAGCGCGGCGATTGTCGCGATTACCGACCACGCCGCCGGCAACCCGGCCAGTGCGGTGCACAGCTTCTGCCACGCGCTGCCCGAGCGCTGGTACACCATGGGCGCGATGTTGGCCGGTGCCAGTTGCCTGCGCTGGGTAACACGCCTGACGGGCCTGCCGGATGAGCAAACGCTGTTGGACCAGGTGCAGGCACAATTGCCCATCGAGCAGGGGGTACCGTTGTCCACGCCGTTGTTCCTGCCGTACCTGGCGGGTGAGCGCACGCCCCATAACGACCCCTTGCTGCGCGGCGGCTTCATGGGCCTCGGCCACGACTGCACGCCGGCGATGCTCGGCTACGCGGTGATGGAAGGCGTGGGTTTCGGCCTGCTCGACGCCTGGCGCGCGGTGCAATCGACCGGTGCCGAGGTCGAGTCCTTTGCGCTCGTAGGCGGAGGGGCGCGCAGTGAGTATTGGGCGCAATTGCTGGCCAATATTCTGCAAAGGGAAGTGTTTACGTTGCACGGCAGCGAATTGAGTGCGTGCATTGGGGCGGCGAAATTGGGGTATATGGCCATCGGGCAGGGCGCGGATCTGCTGGCGGCGGGTATGCCGGTGAAGATGCGGTATGTGCCTGATGAGCGGCATCAGCCTGTGTTGGCGGCGCGCTATCGCAAATTCCAGGGGTTGCTCGCGGCAGCGAAAGCCCTTCAGGACTGAATCCACGACTGGAGCAGAACTAATGTGGGAGGGGACTTGCTCCCGATGGCAGTGTGTCAGTCTCAGATATGCTGACTGACACTCCGCTATCGGGGGCAAGCCCCCTCCCACATTTGGATCGCAGCGCATCAGATTAGATAGCTGTCGGCTGTGAGACTGCCAACTGCAGCGCCACAGCTCAGGAGCCATACCGCAATTTACTGTGGGAGGGGGCTTGCCCCCGATAGCAGTGTGTCAGTCTCCGATGTGTTGACTGACACTCCGCCATCGGGAGCAAGCCCCCTCCCACATTTGGATCGCAGCGCATCAGATTAGATAGCTGTCGGCTGTGAGACCGCCAGCAGCAGCGCCACAGGTCCGGAGCCATAGCGCAATTTACTGTGGGAGGGGGCTTGCCCCCGATGGCAGTGTGTCAGTCTCCGATGTGCTGACTGACACTCCGCTATCGGGGGCAAGCCCCCTCCCACATTTGGATCGCAGCGCATCAGTTAGATAGCTGTCGGCTGTGAGACTGCCAGCAGCAGCGCCATAGGTCCGGAGCCTTAGCGCAATTTACTGTGGGAGGGGGCTTGCCCCCGATAGCAGTGTGTCAGTCTCCGATGTGCTGACTGACACTCCGCTATCGGGGGCAAGCCCCCTCCCACATTTGGATCGCAGCGCATCAGTTAGATAGCTGTCGGCTGTGAGACTGCCAGCAGCAGCGCCATAGGTCCGGAGCCTTAGCGCAATTTACTGTGGGAGGAGGCTTGCCCCCGATGGCAGTGTGTCAGTCTCCGATGTGCTGATTGACACTCCGCGATCGGGGGCAAGCCCCCTCCCACAGGTTTGTGCGGTGTGCCGTCGGTCAGTCGGTCAACGGCGGCAACCGCCGCTTCACCGGGGTTTTCTTGACGATGGCGGTGTTGGTTTCGGCGTACCCGTTGATTCGGTCCAACAGGCTGTCCAACTGATCCATGGTGCGCACATGCAGGCGGGCGATGAAGCAGTCTTCGCCGGTGACTTTGTCGCATTCAGTGAATTCGGGAATCGCCTGGATCTGGCGTTCCACTTCCTGCAACTTGCCGGGCAGGGGACGGATGCGCACGATGGCTTGCAGCAGGTAACCGAAGTGTTTGGGGTCGATGTCGACGGTGTAGTGGGTCAGCACGCCGCGTTCCTCCAAGCGTCGCAAGCGTTCGCCGACACTCGGCGAAGACAGCCCGGTAATGCCGGCCAGGGCCTTGAGGGACAGGCGTGAGTCATCCATCAAAGCGGCGATCAGTTGCTGGTCGATGGTATCAATCATGGATTTTGCCTAATAAATGAAGGTGATTCGAGGCTGCGGCCTTTTTTAGTCGCTGGAGCGGCTATGTGTCAGATTGCCATAATTGAGCCTCACTTGAGGAGCGTCAATTATGGATACCGCTGTCCGTCGCGGAATGTGGGAAATGATCGCCGCCATGCTGATTTCCGGCACCATCGGCTGGTTTGTACTGGTGTCCGGCGTGTCGGTGATCGAGGTGGTGTTCTGGCGCTGCGTTATCGGTGCGCTGGCGTTGTTGCTGGTGTGCGCCTGGTTCGGTTACCTGAGGCTGGACCTGCTCAGTTGGGCCAGGTTCGGGCTGGCCGTGCTCAGTGGCGTGGCCATTGTGGGCAACTGGTTGCTGCTGTTCGAATCCTACTCGCGCGCTTCAATCGCTATCAGTACGGCGGTGTACAACGTGCAACCGTTCATGTTGGTGATGCTGGCGGCGGTGTTTCTCGGTGAGCCGATCACCCTGCGCAAAATCACCTGGCTGAGCGTGGCGTTTCTGGGCATGTTGGCTATTGTCACGGCCCATGGTGCGCAGCCAGGCGGCGGCGACTATCTGGCAGGCGTCGCACTGGCCCTGGGCGCGGCTTTTTTGTACGCGGTCGCCGCGCTGATCATCAAGCGGCTCAAGGCGGTGCCGCCGCATTTGATGGCGTTGATCCAGGTGACCACCGGTGCCGTGCTGCTGGCGCCGCTGGTGCCCTGGGACAGTTTGCCCGCGTCGACCGATGCCTGGGCGGCGCTGGCGACCCTGGGTCTGGTGCACACGGGGTTGATGTATGTGTTGTTGTACGGGGCGATACAGAAGCTGCCGACCGCAATGACCGGCGCGTTGTCGTTCATCTACCCGATTGCGGCGATTTTCGTCGACTGGATCGCGTTCGGGCATCGCCTTGGGTGGCTGCAATGGCTGGGTGTGGCGGCGATTCTGCTGGCGGCGGCGGGGTTGCAGCGGGGCTGGTGGTGGCCCCGTAACCTCGGTAGGAGCGAGGGGGGCGCCTAGTTCTTGCTCGCGAAGAACGTTAACGATAACGCAGCGCATCGGGTTAACACGCGGCGTCCTTACGTTTTTCGCGAGCAAGCTCGCTCCTACAGAAGGTCAGTGCGTGCCCTGAAAGATGATGTTTTCCGGGTTGAAATGCTCCACGGCGCTGCCCGGCTGCGGCAATCCGAGGATATGCCCCTTGATCTTGCCGACCACGTGCATTTCGCACGGTTTGCAGTCGAACTTCAGCGTCAGGACCTCGTCGCCATGGATCAACTGCATCGGTGCCACTTTGGTTTTCACGCCCGTCACACCCTTGGCCTGTTTGGGGCACAGGTTGAACGAGAACCGCAGGCAGTGCTTGGTGATCATCACCGGCACTTCGCCGGTTTCTTCGTGGGCTTCGAAGGCCGCATCGATCAGCTTCACCCCGTGACGGTGGTAGAAGTCGCGGGCTTTCTGGTTGTAGACGTTGGCCAGGAACGACAGGTGCGCATCCGGGTAAACCGGCGGCGGCGAGGTCTCGGCCTTGCGCCCGACACGCGGGTGCGCGGCCACGCGAGCGGCGGTCAGTGCCTCGATCACTTCACGACGCAGCGCCTTGAGTTGCGAGTTGGGGATGAAGAACGCCTGCGGCGCGTCCAGCTCGATGCGGGTGGCGTGGTACTCGGTGGTGCCGAGCTGGCCCAGCAGGTCGCGCAGGGTATCCAGGGCCTGTTCCGGCTTGTTGGCCACGCCGAACGGGCCGGGCAGGGTGACACTGGCGCTGATGCCTTCTTCGCTGGTGGCGGTGACGTCCAACTGTGCTTCACGCAGGCGCGCCACCCAGGACAGGCCGATACGGCGCTCGGCCGAGGTCTTGAGCAGTGCCTGTTGCCAGTTATGGTCCAGGTTGCGGTTGAGCGGGTGGTTCGGGCGCAGTTGATGCAGGCCGGCGGGCATTTCGTTGGGTTCGACGCGGTAGCGATAGCGCTTCTCGCCGTCTTCCTCGAATTCGCCCTTGGGTTCTGCGATGTTGGCGCGAAACCCCACCACTTCACGCTTGACCAGCACATTCAGGCCGTCGCCGTTGGACAGCGGCTCGTGGGTGACCACTTGCAAGTCGCGCTTGCCGGCCTTTTCCACCACACCTACCGGCAGGCCGGTGAAGGTTGGCGTATCGAAGGCACCGATATCGATCTTGCGGTCGCTGACAAAGTAGTCGGTACTGCCACGGTGGAAGGTTTTTTCCGGATCGGGCAGGAAGAAGTGCGCGGTACGCCCGCTGGAAGCGCGAGCCAGGTCCGGGCGGTCTTCGAGGATTTCGTCCAGGCGCTGGCGGTAGTAGGCGGTGATGTTCTTCACATAGCCCATGTCCTTGTAGCGGCCTTCGATCTTGAACGAACGCACGCCGGCTTCGACCAGCGCGCGCAGGTTGGCGCTCTGGTTGTTGTCCTTCATCGACAGCAGGTGTTTTTCAAAGGCCACGACGCGGCCCTGATCGTCTTTCAAGGTGTACGGCAGGCGGCACGCCTGGGAGCAGTCGCCGCGGTTGGCGCTGCGGCCGTTCTGCGCGTGGGAGATATTGCACTGCCCGGAGAACGCCACGCACAGGGCGCCATGGATGAAGAACTCGATGGCGGCGTCGGTCTCATCGGCGATGGCGCGGATCTCTTGCAGGTTCAGCTCGCGGGCCAGCACCAACTGCGAGAAACCGGCCTGGTCGAGAAACTTTGCCCGGCCCAGGGTGCGAATATCGGTCTGGGTGCTGGCGTGCAGCTCGATGGGCGGAATATCCAGCTCCATCACGCCCAGGTCTTGCACGATCAGCGCATCCACACCGGCGTCATAGAGTTGGTGGATCAGCTTGCGGGCCGGCTCCAGTTCGTTGTCATGCAGGATAGTGTTGAGGGTGGTGAACACGCGGGCATGGTAACGGCGG
>NZ_CVTX01000187.1:45415-51064 GCF_900005715.1 Pseudomonas sp. 34 E 7 | reverse complement strand
CCCGCCGATATAAATGGCGTCGGCGCCATGCAAGATAGCCTCGCGCGCGATGGCCACGTCGCGGGCAGGGCTGAGCAATTCCAGGTGATGCTTGGGCAAGGACATAGTTTTTTTAGTCAGGCTTGTCACGGTCGAGGCGCGCATTGTAGCTGTGAAATGCCTGAGCGGCATCTACCACAGGGCTGTGAGTGCAGCATGTCACCAATGTGGGAGGGGGCTTGCCCCCGATAGCGGTGCGTCAGTCGAAAACTGTTCAGCCGAAACACCCCCATCGGGGGCAAGCCCCCTCCCACATTTTGTCGGCGGGACGCGGAGCGTCCCAGGCGGCATTCCCACGCAGAGCGTGGGAACGATCAACAGTATCCCCGGGTATCAGCCCTTGGCGGCCATCGCGGTGACTTCAACCCGCATGCCTTTGACCGCCAGTTCGGCAACGCCCACCGCAGCTCGTACCGGCCAGGGCTTGGCGAAAAAGCGCGTGTACACGTCGTTGAACGCGGCGCGGTCAGCCATGTCGGTGAGGTAGATGGTCAGGTGCATCACCCGGTCCATGGAGCTGCCGGCTTTTTCCAGGGCGACTTTCAGGGCTTGCAGGGTGCATTCGCTTTGCGCCGTGATATCGCCCAGTTCCAGGCTGCCGTCGGCGTGGGTGGGGATCTGGGTGGACACCAGGATGCCGTTGAAACCAATCACGTCGGATGAGATGGACCCTGCATCCGGATCAGGGGTGAACTGCAGATCGTGGTTTGCCATGAAAACCTCTCGCGTAGGGCGTAAACGTTGCCGCGCAGTCTACCCATTGAGGACCTGCGGGTCACGGTAGCCGTCAGTAGTTTTTTGACGTCAAAAAAGAAAATCCTGCGCGAGGTAAAGTCGCTCAAAGCCGCGCCGATAGCGTGTTAGAGACTGATTCTCTGCACGTTGAGGGCAACATCATGTTCAACACGAAACTCAAACAAGAACTGGCGGCCAGGACGGTCGAAGTCGATGAGTACAAAGGACTGATTGCTGCACTCGAACGCTCCATGGCCGTCGTCGAGTTCGACCTCAACGGCAAGGTGTTGCGTGCTAACGATAACTTTCTGAATACCCTGGGCTATACCCGCGACCAATTGGCCGGCAAGACCCATCGCGATTTTTGCTTTCCAGCCCTCACCGGCAGCCCGGCCTACGCTCAGTTGTGGAGCGACCTGCGCGCCGGCAAGTTTGTCTCCGGCACCTTCAAACGCATGCATAGCAGCGGCGCGACCATTTGGCTGGAGGCCAGCTATAACCCGCTGTTGGATGAGCGCGGGCAGGTGCTGAAGGTGGTCAAGTACGCGCTGGATGTCACCGCCAAGGTCGAGCAGGAAGCCGCCACCCGCAGCAAACTCGTTGCACTGGACCGGGCGATGGCGGTCATCGAGTTCGATTTGAGCGGCCAGGTACTGGACGCCAATGCCAACTTCCAGCAGGTGATGGGCTATTCGCTGGCTGAACTCAAAGGCAAGCACCACCGTTTGTTTTGCGAGCCGAGCCTGATCAACAGCAGTGAATACGCCGATTTCTGGCGACGTTTGAACAACGGTGAGTTTTTCACCGGTCAGTTCAAACGACTCGGCAAACACGGCCGGGTCGTGTGGCTGGAGGCCAGTTACAACCCGGTCTACGACGGTGACGGCAAGTTGATCAAGATCGTCAAGTTCGCCAGCGATATCACCGAGCGCGTGGAGAAGTTCGAGGAGGACTCGCGGGGAGCGTCGCGGGCTTATCATATTTCGTCGGAGACCGAACGCTTTGCCGAGCACGGCACTCAGGTCATCCAGGACACTGCCACCGAGATGCGCCGCATTGCCGATAATATCGGCGCCTCGGCGCGCCTGGTAGGGCAGTTGGGCGACCGCTCCGAGCAGATCACCGCGATCGTCAACACCATTCGCGGGATTGCCGACCAGACCAACCTGTTGGCGCTAAACGCGGCCATCGAGGCTGCACGCGCCGGTGATCAGGGACGCGGCTTTGCGGTGGTGGCCGATGAGGTCCGGCAACTGGCGGGGCGTACCAGCCGCTCCACTGCGGAAATCGCTGAGATGATCGGCATGATCCTGACCGAAACCCGGGATGCCGTGAGCAGCATGAACGCCACCCAGGAAGGCGCGCAGCGCGGGGTGAACCTGGCCGATCAGGCCGGATCGGTGATTTTGCAGATCCGCACCAGCACCAGCGATGCGGTGCAGGCGGTGAGCATGTTTGCGTCCAAGCTGGACGAGTCGGAGGTTATTCCCAAGGCCGCAGTGGGCTGGGTGGGTTGAAGCTGATCCATTAAAAGCGCGCCCCGGTGCTGATCGCCAGGACCAGCACCGGCGCGGTCGTTACTCTTTCACATCCATGAATTCTTCAGCCCACGCCACATAGCTTTCCGGCAATGTGTAGGTGTGGGTCAACTCCGTGGCACTGAGGTTCGAGGTGCTGTGGGTAAGCTGGCGTTGCGCACGCAGGCTGTCGTAAGTGGCCTTGATCGCGGCAAAGTAGGCGCCATGCCCGGCCACCACAATACGCACGCCCAGGCTGGCCAGGCGCTCGCTGTCATGCAGCTGCGGGTTGCCGTAGGTCACCAGCATCAGCGGTACCGTGAGCTTTTCGGCGATTTTTTCCAGGTGGTCGAAGTCTTTGACGCCGACCATGCAGATCCCGTCGGCGCCGGCCTTTTCGTAGGCCCGGGTGCGGGCGATCACGTCTTCGGTGGGCAATACGCCGGCGTTGGTGCGGGCAATGATCGACAGTTCAGGGTCGACACGCGCTTCGAGGGCCGCCTTGACCTTGCCGATGCCTTCCTCGACGGAGATCAAATCCGTGGATTTACGCCCGAATTGCGCAGGCAACAGGGTGTCTTCGATGGTCAGCGCCGCAACGCCGGCGCGTTCCAGTTCTTCAACCGTGCGCATCACGTTGAGGGCGTTGCCGTAGCCGTGGTCGGCGTCGGCAATGAACGGCAACTGCGCGACACGGCCGATACGGGTGGCCTGCTCGACGAACTCACTCAGAGTAATCAACGCGAAATCGGGTGCCGCCAGTACCTGCAGGGAGGCGACGGAGCCGCCGAGGATACCGACCTCAAAGCCCAGGTCAGCGGCGATACGCGCGGACATGGGGTCGAAAACCGAGGCGGTTTCGACACAGATTGGCTTGGCAAGCAGTTCGCGAAAGTTGCGGCGCAGCGCTGAGTGAGAAATCTTGGGCATGTTCTTTCCTGGCTTTGGTCATCGTCAAGTGACGATCAATGTCTATTCGTGGTGGCGCGAGATTACCACGGGACGGGCAGGGGTTTATGACGTTTGCGGGCATGGGATGTGGTTTGGATGTGGTTTGACTGCCCCGTTTTGCACAACTGCTGTGCGGCGTTGGCGATTCATTCACTGGCGCGCGATGCCTATAGTTCATCCACCGGCGCAGTGCTCGACCGTGCTGTGCACACCAGCCCAAGACTGAGGTAAGCGTGATGAACCGTGAATTCGATCCCGCCCTGAGTGCCATCAACCAACTGGACGCCGAGTACTTCGAGTACAGCAAGGCGGCCAATCCCATCAGTGCCAATCTCATCACGCGCATTCCCTACCACAGCTTTCCCGCCGCGCTGTACGACAGCGGCCCATCGCGCATAGTCCCGCTGGACCTCAGCGACGCCCTGGGCTGTGAAGGCCCGGCGACCGGTCCGGGGCTGTGCGCGAACTTCATGCGGCTTAATCGCGGCGATACGCTCACCTTGCAGCCCAACGCCACTTCGCAGGTGTTCTACGTGATCGCCGGAGCGGGCCGTACGGTTCAGGGCGAGTCCACGATTGAATGGTCCAAGGGCTGCTTTATCGCGCTGCCCGGCCGGCAGGAGGCGCAGTTCAGCGCCAGCCAGGATGCGCGTCTCTACTATGTGCACGATGAACCGTTGTTGCGTTACCTGGGCGTGACAGCCGGCGCCGATCGCTTCACGCCCACCTTGTACCCGGCGGCACTGGCCAACGCCAAGCTGCGTGAAGCCGCCGACGATCCACGCGCCCAGGACCGCAGTCGCATCAGTATCCTGCTGGGCAACCGCAACTTTCCCCAAACCCGCACCGTGACGCACGTGCTGTGGGCGATGTATGGAATCCTGCCGGCCGGGTCGGTGCAAAAGCCCCACCGCCATCAGTCGATAGCCCTGGATTTCATCATTGACTGCCCGCCCGGTTGCTACTCCCTGGTGGGCACCGAGCTGGAGCCGGACGGGCAGATTCGCAACCCGGTGCGGGTCGACTGGGCGCCTGGCCTGGCCTTCGTGACGCCGCCGGGGTATTGGCATGCGCACTTCAATGAATCCGACACCGAGGCGTTCCTGATTCCGATC
This sequence comes from Pseudomonas sp. 34 E 7, assembly GCF_900005715.1. NCBI lineage: Bacteria > Pseudomonadati > Pseudomonadota > Gammaproteobacteria > Pseudomonadales > Pseudomonadaceae > Pseudomonas > Pseudomonas sp. 34 E 7. The sequence goes on along the minus strand of NZ_CVTX01000187.1, from coordinate 46,707 downwards.
CAGGACGCGGGGCTGCAAACCTACCTGCGTGCCCTGGATATTCGCTTCAGTTGAGTCAGTGCCAGTCCGGCGTCTCGCCCAGGCGCTCGACGATAAAGTCGATAAAACAGCGGACCTTGGACGACACGATGCGCTTGGGCGGGTAGACGAACCACACGGCAAACGCCCGTTCGACGCCCTGGACGCGCCATTGCGGCAGCCACACCACCAACTCACCGGCCTTGAGGCTGCGGGCCACCAGCCAGTCCGGCAACAGCGCGAACCCCAACCCCTGGCGCGCGGCGATCAATTGCGCGTCCAGGTCATTGATCCGGATGCAGTCGCCATGCACCAACGACGCTACGCGGCCGTCGGCGACGAAGGTGATATCGCCCATGGCCTGTGTGCCCAGTACCGCAGGCACACTGGCAAGATCGGTCGGCGTCGAGGGCGGCGGGTGCTGCATGGCGAATGCCGGACTGACCACCAGGCGGTAGTGGCCGTCGCAGAGTTTGCGCGCTTTCAGCGTGGAATCGGCCAGCGCGCCAATGCGGATGGCCAGATCGACGCCGGTATGAATCAGGTTGACCTGGGCGTTATCCAGCACCAGCTCGACGCCGATCTGCGGGTAGCGCAGGCGAAAGTCGTTCAAGGCCGGAAGGATATGGTGACGGGCAAAGGCCGGCGGCAGGTTGAGCTTCAATAACCCGCGCGGCTGCTGGTTCAGCGCCGACGTCGCCGCTTTGGCGTGTTCCAGTTCATCGAGCACCCTGCGGGCGTGCATCAGGAACGTCTGGCCCCCTTCGGTCAGGTGCAGGGTGCGTGTGGAGCGGTTGAACAGCGCGATGCCCAGGTCCTGCTCAAGGTCCTTCACGTAGCGTGAAACGGTGGAGGCCTTGATGCCCAGGCGTTCGGCTGCGCGGGAAAAGTTGTTGCCTTCGGCGGCTTCGACGAAGGCGGTCAGGGCGGCGAAATAATCCAAGGTCGGCCTCAGGGGCAGGGCGGGCAGAGGTGCAGGTTGTGGAGGTTTGCCGCGTGCTGTCAACAGCCAACTGACAGTGGAGATACCCTGTGGGAGGGGGCTTGCCCTAATGCCAGTCAGTTAAGCGAACGAAATGCTTAAAGCAGCGAAGATCCCCTGTGGGAGGGGGCTTGCCCCCGATGACGGCCTCAGGGCCGACCAGGATGCTGGATCAGACCGAGTACATATCCGTTTCTTCGGTCACGGCTGCTAATGGTTCCGCTTTTACAGCGGCTCACTTTTGAAAAGCGCAAAAGTAAGCAAAACGCTCTTGCCCCACCACTCGGCACCT
>NZ_CVTX01000187.1:40169-45365 GCF_900005715.1 Pseudomonas sp. 34 E 7 | reverse complement strand
ATTCAAGCCTGCGTTCGGCCAGCGTGGTTTAACGGGGCGCCTGAGATCAAAAGCAGATCAAGATCAAGAGCGGCTCGCTTCGCATCGTGGTTACCGTTGGCTGCTACGGTCTGGAAAGTTGTGTAGTTGCCTATGCTCCGATAGCAGTCAGTCAGGCACCGATGTGCAAGCTGACATACTGCAATCGGGGGCAAGCCCCCTCCCACATTTGGACCGAGGCGTTATCAAGGGGATATAGGGGCGCTGGCCGGGAAGGTTTCTTCGATAGCCTCATCAAGCTGGCTATCGCTGACCGCGCGGTCCTGCACCTTCACACTCGACTCGCAATGGCATTCGGCATTCGGGCACGGCTGTCCGGGCGCCGATCGCACGATCAACATCGGTCCGATAGACTGAGTTCGGCAATGCGGGAGCAGTGGCCTGGCTAACTGAGCCCCTGCTCGGCAAAAACAGCGACGAGCCATTCCATGAAAGCGCGCACTTTGGGCGAGCGGTATTTGCGGTCAGTGAGAAGCAGCGAGACAGGTTTGGGAACGGTATGCAGATCCGGCAGAATTTCAATCAGTTCGCCCGACGCGATATGAGGCTGCAGCGAGGGACGCAAGCCCTGCACGATACCCAACCCCGCCAGGCCGCAGCAGAGGAAGGCTTGCGAGTCATCGACCACGATGCCGCTTTTCAACGTCACCAACAGGCTTTCACCGCCGATTTGAAACCTCCAGGGCATGATTTGCTGGCGATGATCAATCAGGAAGTTGACCGCAAGGTGATCGGACAACGCTTCAAAAGTGGTGGGGGTACCGTACTGTTCGAGGTAGGAGGGCGCGGCGCAGGTGACCATGGGCACGGTGCCGATTCGTTTGGCAATCAGGCTCGACGAGTCAAGTTCCCCGAGCCGAACGGCGCAGTCTACGCCCTGCGCGATCAAATCAACCTGGTGATCCGAAGACCCGAGAATCAACTCGATTTCGGGGTAGAGAGCCCGGAACTTTGGAAGGGAAGGGATGATAAATGCCTTGGCGAGGGTCACCGGAACATCCACCCTGAGCTTTCCCCGGGCAGGTCGATCCGGTGAGAACCACGCCACGGTATCAGACAGATCGGCCAGCAGTTGCTTGCATCGATCGTAGAACTCCTCCCCCTCAGGCGTCACGTGGATCTTGCGCGTCGTGCGATGCAAAAGCTGGACGTTGAGTTCCTGTTCAAGATTCTGAATCGCTTTGGAAAGCGCGGGCCGGTGAAGCCTCAGCGACTCGGCGGCGCGGGTATAGCTGCCTTGCTCAACCACGGCCACGTAAATTTCCATCGCCTCGATCATGTTCATTGTCAGGCCTTTGATTAAACCGTTACGTGAGTGAACTCGATTGTAATTGGATTGATAACAATCTTGTGCTTCAAGGGCTGTTTATCCAGCGTCACGGGAGAGAAACAATGCCTCCAGCCTGGGCACACCGAATTTGTCGGGACGCCCCACATTGCTTGGAGTAAAAATATGAAAGCTTGGCTGCTGCAGGATTTTGGTCTTGAAAATCTGAAACAGGGCGAGACCCAAACGCCCACCCCCAAGGCCGGTGAGCTGCTGGTCAAAGTCGGTGCTGTCGCCCTCAATTTTCGCGACAAGGCAATTGTGGATGGGATCTATGAGCCGCACATGGTTCCCAAGCCGCTGATCCCTGTCAGCGACGCAGCGGGCACTGTCGTGGCAGTGGGCGAGTGCGTCAGCCGATTCGCAGTAGGCGACCGTGTCAACTCGCACCTGTACTCGCGCTGGATAGACGGCATGCCTGCCCACGACGAACCAGACTACTGCTTCGGCTCACCACTGCCGGGTGGCCTGGCTGAATTCATGATCATCCATCAAGACAGTGCAGTGCGTGCCCCCGATGACATGAGTGACGAAGAAGCCTCGACCCTTCCCATCGCGGCCTTGACCGCATGGTACTCGCTGGTGGACTTCGGCCAGATTGAAGCTGGCCAGAGCGTGCTGGTGCAAGGCACAGGAGGCGTGTCCATCTTCGCCGCACAAATCGCCATGGCCCTGGGTGCCAAGGTCATCGTCACCTCCAGCCGTGATGAAAACCTTGATGCAGTCATCAAGCTGGGCGCGGTCGCCGGCGTCAACTATCGCAAAACACCTGACTGGGCCGCTGAAGTATTGAAACTCACCGACGGCAAGGGCGTAGACCTGCTTCTGGAAGTGGCGGGCGGCGAGGGTATCAACGACTCCGTCCAGGCAACCAAAGTGGGCGGCCGCATTGCCCAGATTGGCTTCCTGACCGGACAAACGGCTAACCTGAACTTAATGCCACTGATCTTCCGCCAAACCACCATTCGTGGCATTGCAGTTGCTCCTCGCGCGTCATTTGATCGGATGAATGCGTTTCTCGACACCCATCACATCCGGCCGGTGATCGACCATGTCTACCCGTTTGAACAGGCGCGTGAGGCCTACGAGCACTTGGCACGCGGCCCATTCGGCAAGGTTGTTATCAAGGTCAGCTAAAATATAGTGACCAGCGAGGCTCGTCATTGATCCTGATCAGGTGTCCTTGCCGGCCCGCTCTGTAACATCAGGCCTCCATTCAAGACCAGGGACGGTTCAACACGCGTCCCTGGTCGCGCATCTCAAGGACGAGTCAGCCATGCGATCAGTGAAGATCCTTTTATTATCATCGGCATTCAACGGTTTGACCCAGCGGGCCTGGCTGGATTTGCGCCAGGCGGGTCATGACCCCAGTGTTGTCGTGTTCACGGATGAAGCCACGGTGTGTCGGCAGGTCGAAGACTCAGGCGCGGACCTGGTGATCTGTCCGTTTTTGAAGGACCGTGTGCCCCGGCAACTGTGGCGCAATCCGCAGCGCCCGGTGGTGATCATCCATCCGGGCATTGTCGGCGACCGTGGCGCCAGTGCGCTGGACTGGGCCATCACCCGGCAGGTCGGCCGCTGGGGCGTCACGGCGCTACAGGCGGTCGAGGAAATGGATGCCGGGCCGGTCTGGTCGACCTGTGAGTTCGACATGCCCGCCGATGTGCGCAAATCCGAGTTGTACAACGGTGCGGTGAGTGACGCCGCGATGGTGTGCATCCGCGACGTAGTGGAAAAGTTCGCCAAGGGTTTCGTGCCTGTGCCGCTCGACTACACGCGAGCCGACGTTGTCGGGCGTTTGCAGTCGAACATGACCCAGGCTGACCGCACCTTCAGTTGGTTCGATTGCGCAACCTTCATCAAGCGCAGCATCGACGCCGCCGATGGCCAGCCCGGTGTGTTGGCCAGCCTCCAGGGCGAGCAATATTACCTGTACGACGCGCACCTGGATTCACGCCAGGGGACGCCGGGGGAAATCCTTGCGGTACAGGACGACGCCGTGCTGGTGGCTGCCGGGGATCACAGCGTCTGGATCGGCTCGCTCAAACGCAAGGCCCAGCCAGGGGAAGAGACTTTCAAGCGGCCGGCGCGGCATGTTCTGGCCGACGGCCTGCTCGGTATTCCGGTGCTCGATAGCACCATCGCCCACCAGGCGTTCAATCCGCAGGTCTATCAACCGATTCGCTACCGGGAGTTTGGTCACGTCGGCGAACTGACGTTTGAGTTCTACAACGGTGCGATGAGCACTGAACAATGCCGGCGGCTGGTGGCTGCGTTGGAGTGGGCCAAGGGGCGAGACACCCAGGTGTTGTTGATCAAGGGCGGTCGCGGCAGTTTTTCCAATGGGGTTCACCTTAACGTCATTCAGGCTGCCGAGGTGCCGGGGCTGGAAGCCTGGGCCAACATTCAAGCCATCGACGATGTCTGCCAGGCGCTTCTGACCGCCAGGCAACTGGTGATCAGCGGCTTGACCGGCAGTGCGGGCGCAGGCGGCGTCATGCTTGCGCTGGCTGCCGATATCGTATTGGCACGCGAAGGCGTGGTGCTGAACCCCCATTACAAAAGCATGGGACTGTACGGTTCCGAATACTGGACCTACAGCCTGCCACGGGCCGTTGGCAGTGAAGTCGCGCACAGGCTCACCGAAGAATGCCTGCCCATCAGTGCCTTCCAGGCCCGGCACTATGGAATGATCCAGGACATCGGCCCCCGTTGCCCACACGCCTTCGACCTGTGGCTCGCGCAACAAGCCGGCAGCGCGCTGACCGATGAGCGATACCTGCTCGCACGCACCCGTAAAGCCACGATGGAGATCGAACAGGTTGAGCGCTGTCGCGAACGGGAGCTGGCGCAGATGCAGTTGGACATGGTGCAAGACCGCCAACAGTTTGCGCAAAAGTGCCGCAATTTCGTACTCAAGCGCAAAACCTGCCAGACCCCGCAGCGTCTGATCGCGGCATGGGCGTTGAGGTTCGAGACCGAGTTGCCCGAAAGCCCGAAAGGGCTGGCGGGATAAACCAGTCGCGATGCTATGCTTGGCGTTTGGCAACAGGATAACAAGGGAGCTATGAGTCGCCCGCTGTTCATTTCGCTGGACGGGCCCAAGGGCACCGGCAAGACCACGCTGCTGGAGGCGGTGACGGCAGCGCTGAGGGCCAATCATAAAAAGGTCGTCAGGCTGTGCGAAAAAAACAGCGATCCCCACCGGGGTGAAACCATGGGGCTGGTCAACCAACTCGTGCGACATCCCGACCCGGCGCTGGAGTGGGCGGTGTGTGAGCGGTTCGCCGACAGCCGTGGCTGGATTTCCAGGCACGTACTGCCTGAACAGCCCTCTGACAGCATCATCCTCATCGACCGCTGGTATCCGTCCGACGCGGCCTTTCGCCGGCTGATTCCGTTTGCGCAGATTTTACAGCTGAACCTCGACCGTCAGGTGCAGGTGCCGGACCTGCATGTCGGGGTTGTCACAGACCCGCAACTCTCATGGGCGAGGGCGGCGGCACGACGGCGCGGGCTGAACAGTACGGTGCTGCACACGCTGGAAGAACATGCCGCCTGCACCCATGCGTTTGAACGCGCAGTGGCCGATCACGGTTGGGTTTTATGCCGCAATGAGGGATCGATCGAGGAGGCGACGAGGCAGGTGGTTTGCGCGATAGAAAATCTGCCGAGTGGGCGCCAGCCCGGGGGCCGTCAGGGGGCCGCTGGAGCCTAGCTCAATCATGCAGATCTGGATCCGACATGTCATTTGGAACGACCCACTCTGCCTGTAAGTCTACCTGTATCTACTCATGGCTAAGGTACAGCGCAATGGATAAGACAATCAC
>NZ_CVTX01000187.1:0-40153 GCF_900005715.1 Pseudomonas sp. 34 E 7 | reverse complement strand
ATGGCTCGGCGGGACGCATACCCAGCTGTGCCTGTGGCGTGGCGAACAAGCCTTCACCCACGAAATGATGAGCGAGGGCACCCACGATCAGAATATCCGACGCCTGTGCTTGCAGTTGGTCAACCCTGACGATCAAGCCGCCGTCGCCAGCATTGAGGCCATTGTGCGCGAACGCCTGAAAGAAATCGGCAAGGAGGGCGAGTTTTATCCGGCTGAGGAAGCGGACACTCATCAATAAGAAAAGGGGCGCGACCATTCATGGCGCGCGCACCGCCTTCGCCGGACACGGGCGGCAAGAACGATCAAGGTTTATTCCTGGAACGAAACGCCGCCACTTTCATCCGGTTGCCGCAGGTCGCCATGCTGCACCAGCGGCGGCGGTGTGATTTGCTCAGGTCATGGAACAGCAGCACGCAGTCGTGAGCCTCGCACTGCCGCACGTATTCAAACTTATCGTGAGTGACCAGGCCCACCAGCGCCTCGGCCACCGGCCCAAGCAGGCTGGCCGGACTGCTGTCCCGAGGATAAGTGGCAGCTCGAAATGCCTTCTTCTCCTGTGCCCATTCCAGCCGGCTCACCGGCTGCCCCGCTTCAAGCACCTGGTTGATCAGCGCAGGATCGACGGGAACGCCTGTCATTGCGGCATTCACCACCGCCCTTGAACTCGCGCGAAGCGTGCGCGCGAGCGCCAGCAGCCCACTCGGAGCCTGCAGCTCAACGTGCTCGGACAACAGCCCCGCTTGCGTCAGCCAACTCATGACGCTGTGATCATCGACGAAGCAGTCATGGCGCTGATCACCCACCCCGTACTCGGAGTTAATGAAATCGAGGGCAAGGTTGTCAGCCAGAAAAAGTGCGCCTGAGGCAGTGCTGTTCGGATTCATGGGGGCAGCCTGTAACCAATAAATTATGTTTGACAGGTTACCAAATCTGGGAATAACCTTCAAACACCAACTTTAACGGTTACACAGGAAGCCACATCATGACTCCATCCAACGCCTCCCTGGCCGCTGCCGGGCTCGCTGCCTCCTTGCTGATGAGCGGCGCTGTCCATGCCGACAACACAGTGCATTACCGCTATGAGCAGGTCGGTGCCGTCAAGGTGTTCTACCGCGAGGCCGGCGACCCCAGCGCGCCGACCGTGTTGCTGCTGCACGGCTTCGCCGGTTCATCCTTCATGTTCCGCGAACTCATGCCCGAGCTTGCCGACCGCTATCACGTCATCGCGCCAGACCTGCCGGCCTTCGGCTTCACCCAAGGCCCTCCACGCGGCGAATACGCCTACACCTTCAGCCAACTGGCCAAGACCATTGGCCAGTTCACCGAACAGCTCAAACTCGATAAATACGCGCTGATGGTCCACGACTACGGCGCCCCCGTGGGCTGGCGCATGGCCAGCGCCCATCCGGAGCGGGTGACCGCGATCATTTCCCAAAACGGCAACGCGTACGAAGAAGGCCTGGGCAAAGGATGGGCGCCTATCCAACGCTACTGGCAGGCCCCGACCCAGCAAAACCGTGACGCCCTGCGCGACTTCCCAACCCCCGCCTCGATCAAGTGGCAGTACCTGGAAGGCGTGTCCGACCAAAGCGCGGTTTCACCCGATGGCTACACCCTGGAAGGGCTGCAGGTATCCCGGCCGGGCAATGCCGACATCCAGCTCGACCTGTTGCTGGACTACGCCTCCAACGTAGCGATGTACCCGGCCTTCCAGGCGTACTTCCGCCAGTACCAGCCACCGCTGCTCGCGGTCTGGGGAAAGAACGACCCATTCTTCGTGCCGGCCGGCGCCGAGGCGTGGAAGCGCGATATTCCCAAGGCGGATATTCGTTTTTATGACACCGGGCACTTTGCGCTGGAAACCCATGCCAAGGAGATCATTCCAGTGATACGGGCGTTCCTGGACAAGAACCTGCGGTGACCAACGCAACCCCTTTGTAGGCGCGAACTGGCTCGCGAAGAACGTCAACGGTAACGCCGCGACGCAGGTCTCACGCGGCGCTCCGAGATTCTTCGCGGGCCAGTTCGCGCTTACGGGTGGAGGAGGGGACCGATGAATTGTCTGGTTCACCTTCAAGTCATCAGTTTTGTTGAGCGCCAGTGGCTGCTCTGGAACGTCTTAAATACCTGTAGACGGTAGCCCGTGATAGCGTTAACAGTTCGCAGATGTAATGGGTTGCATGTGCAGGATGCTCAGATTGCGAAGTGCGCCATGGCATCATTGGCGCACGAGTGGACAGCGAACCGATTGGACGGGGTTTAAATGATGAAGCTTGACCCATCAGGAGTCAGTAAGGTCCCGGCGATTCAATGGGAGGCCCATGCGTGCCTGCCATTGATTCCCGGACAGGATATGTCGCGCCTGAACAGGTACCGAGAAGCCGGCTTTCATCATGTCTCGATCAACGTGGGCATGGACATGACCCCGTTTGAAACCGTGATGCGAACGCTTGCGGGTTTCAGGAGCTGGCTCGCTCAACACCCTGAAGACTTTGTCCTGGTCGCCAGCGTTGACGATATCTACCATGCGCACACGTCTCGAAAGCTTGCGGTCTCCTTTGACCTCGAAGGTTCCAATATGCTGCGGCAGGACCCTGCGATGGTGGCACTGTTCGCAAGCCTGGGGGTTCGCCAGATGTTGCTTGCCTACAACCGCGACAACAGTTGTGCTGGCGGCTGCCATGGCGCAGGTAGCGGATTGACCACCCTGGGACGCAAGGTCGTTCAGAGTATTAATACAGCGGGAATTGTTATTGACTGTTCGCACGCCAGCAAACGCTCAAGTCTTGAAATTATGGAAATTTCACAGCGCCCCGCGATTTTCTCCCACACCAACGTTAAAGCGGTTTTTGATCACCCGCGAACAATCGATGACGAACAAATATTAGCCTGTGCGGCTCAAGGTGGCGTCATCGGACTTACAGGCCTAGGCATATTCCTGGGCGACCCATCGGCCTCCGTAGACGCTTACGTTCGACAAATCGACTATCTGGCAGAGCGCATCGGGACAAGCCATATCGGCATAGGTTTGGATACCGAGTTGTACCCCGAGCACAAAGATTTGCCGGAAGGTGAAGACGAGAACGACTGGTGGCCGATTGAGCACTATGGCCAGATGAACGGACATGTTCAGTTGCAGCCCGAGACCCTGGGTGAGGTCGCACAGAAATTGACGCGCTTGGGTTATTCAGATGCGGATATCCAAGCGATCTACGGCAATAATTTCATGCGTATTGCAGAGGCAACCTGGCCAAATTCTGTGCTCGAAAAAACGTTTACACGCTGATCAAGGCCTCAACCCCTACCTTGCATTCTTCCAGACGCTTGTAACGTCTCAACACCTGTGCTCCACTAACTTTACAGATAGTAGGTTGTAGGTATGCAAGTGAAAAACACAAAGATCGTCGCCGACAAGAGGACCTCAGGTCGTCTGCCGAAGCCCGAGCGGCGTCAGCAACTGCTCGAAACGGCGCGTGTGATCGTTCGGGAGGAAGGTGCGGATCGACTGACGCTGGGCCACCTGGCAGTGTGCGCAGGCGTTTCAAAGCCTGTGACCTACGAGCATTTCGAGACCAGAACCGGTCTTTTGATTGACCTCTATCGTTGGATAGACACCGAACGTATTACCGCGTTTCGCACGCTTATGGCTCAGGAAAATCGACCGGCGAAAGACACTGTATTGGCTTTGGCTAAAGCCTATCTGGCCTGCGGAACCGACCAGGGTGACGAATTTCATGCTGTCGGCGCGGCGCTTGCAGGAAGCGATGAGAAAGCTGGCGTGTACCAAGAGTTGGTTGACGCGGTGATCGAGATGTTCGTGGAAGTCCTACGGCCTCACTCAAGCGTTCGCCTGGAATCGCTGGCATTGGCCTGCGCGGCACTGGTTGCGGCGGGAGACGCGCTGACATGCGCCGTTACACGTGGAAATTGCTCCGTTGCCGAGGCAGAAGAGATGTTTTCGACTCTCATTGGAGCTGTAGCCCAGGACAAAAGGTAAGAAGAGGTGCCGCTATGGAAATGTCGAACGTCAGGCTTGCCCGGGTCACGCGCAAAGATAGGGACGAGCTTCTCCACGCGAATCGGGAAAGCCTTGAATATCATGGCCGCTGGGTACAGCCGTTCACGACCGCTTCAGGGTTCGAGGAGTGGTATTCGGCACACATTACGGGCGCAAGCGTTGGGCTGGTGGCCCGCGATAGAGAATCCGGGCACATTGTGGGAGTCACCCATCTAAGCCAGATCTTCTATAAAGGATTTCAAAACGCCTATCTCAGTTACTGGGGCATGGCTTCGTTTGCCGGGACTGGAAGAATGTCCCAGGCGGTGGGGTTGACAACGAGGTATGCCTTTGAGGAATTAGGGCTTCACCGTATCGAAGCCAATATTCAACCTGAAAATGTGCGATCAATAGCACTGGTCAAACGTCTCGGATTCACGAAAGAGGGGTTTTCTGCGAAATACCTTCAGATCGGCGGAGTCTGGTGTGATCACGAACGCTGGGCACTCCTGGCCGATTGATGCCTGCGGTGAGAGGCAACAAACGGCCTGGCGTCTCAGGAACGGCCTAAGGTATCAAGCGTGTCTCGCGTAGTTTGTCGAACACGTCGAAAAATGCCTGATCGCTCGCCTGGTAGGCGGTGAAGCCCATGGCACGGCTTTTCGACATGTCCGTGACCACTTCGATGGGTCGACCCAGGTCCGCATCGGTATGCCATGGGGATATCAGCCGACCGATATCGGATTCCTTCAGCCCGAATTGCGCGACCATTTGCGTCCATACGGCTTGGTCGTCAGCCATCTGCCCGGCAAGGGGGGAGGGTGAAGCGGGATAATCGGCGGCAGGCACGTCGAAGTATTCGGCAATTCGGCTCCACATCCATTTCCAACGAAAGACATCGCCATTCGTGACGTTAAATGCCTGATTGGCCGCAGCCGGCGTAGTGGCCGCCCACAATTGTTGTTTGGCCAACTGCCGGGCATCCGTCATGTCAGTGAGGCTGTCCCACTGCACTGTTGATCCGGGAAATACAAAAGGGCGATGGGTCTGTTTACAAATCGAGGCATAGACAGCGAGGGTGGTGGCCATGTTCATCGCGTTGCCTACAGCAACCCCGGTGACCGTATGCGGGCGATGAACGCTCCAGGTAAAGCCGTCCTTTTCAGCTGCGGCGAAGAGTTCGTCTTCCTGGGCGTAGTAGAAATTTTCGATGTCCAGACGACCCTGATCCTCGCGGAACGGTGTTTGCGGAAGGCTGCCGTTACCATAGGCTTCGAATGGGCCGAGGTAGTGTTTCAGCCCCGTGACCAGCGCTACGTGTTCAACGCTCCTGGCTGGACGAATGGCGGCCAGCACGTTGCGAACCATGGCCGCATTGACACGAATGTTCTCGGCTTCCGTGGCTTGCCGTGACCATGCCGTAATGAACACATGCGTGGGCTTCAAACCCGCGAGCGCGTGTTCCAGCGAAGCGGGATCCTGAAGGTCTGCCGCCACGGGGATCACGCCTGGCGCTTGCGATGGGTGCCTGGACAGCGCGGCGACCTGCCAGTTGTTGTCGATTAATAACTGAGTGATGGCGCTGCCGACGATGCCGCTGGCGCCGACGACCAAAGCTGTTTGGCTCATATGTTTCTCCTGGATTCAGGTTTGGGAGTCCGCCTGAGTGACAGAGGTTCAACCTGATCTGATCCGCAGGGGCATCAAAATCGCGGCTCCAAGCGGCTACTGCCTACCGGTCTTGATGTTGACGACATTCTTTCTGGGCGGCTCGCCAAACAGCCGCTTATATTCTCGACCAAATTGATTGGCACTTTCATAGCCGACCATTAAGGCCGCTTCTGTCACATCGCAATCTTCAACCAGCATCAGGCGTTGCGCCTCATCCAAACGCAGACGCTTCTGATATTGCAAAGGGCTGAGTGTCGTTATTTTTTAAAATACTTGTATAAAGTGGAAGGCGCCATATTCAATGTCCCGGCCAATTTATCTACCTGCAACGTTTCCCGGTAATTTTCCCGCAGCCACATGATCGCCTGATCAATTTTATTGTTTTGAGAACCGACTGTATTCAAAAGTCGAAGTTGATGTCCAAAGGGTGTTGTGAGCAGTCGGTAGTGAATTTCTTGCGATATTAGCGCTCCTAATGCCTTGGCGTGCTCTGGCTTATCGAGTAATTCAAGCATTCTTAAAAAAGCATCAAGCAATTCCGGGCTGAGTTCTTGTACCGCTGCGCCAACGGCAATGTCGTGATTATATTCAGTCGGCGCTGGAATTCTAGCAGCTAATGCAGCGATCAAAGGCCTGTCAAGATCCAGGGAAACTGACAGGTAGGGCCTCTCGGAAGTCGCTTCCAGGAGACAACTGGAGACGGGCATGTTCACGCCGGCGATAAAACATGTGTACTCCCCGAATGAAATATCATTGACACCCATACGAACCCACTTCCTCCCCTGTACTGCGATAATAAGTATCGGCTTGTAGAAGTGGGGTTTTGCCGTATCTGAATGGTCATAGCGGTGCAGCGTAAAACCCTCGATAGGGGTTGGGAAGCGGCCCTCCTCAGTGAGAAGCCCACGAATCATATCCCTGAGCGCCACTCGGCCATCTTCAGCCGCAAAACGATAGTTTTCCGCCAATTAGGGCCTCCTTTGCAGGCACAGTGGGGTAAGACCCATATTTACACATTGTCATACGAAATTATTACACATGCAGAAAGCGCAGCGTGTTGGAAAAATCCACACTTAGAGGATCAGGCAGTAATCGTGCAGAAACGTGACTATTGTCTTTTGCCGGACTTTGAGAACATGGCTAACTTGAAAATCACCTGGCCACGTACTTTAATTCATAAACTCATAATCACCCATGCACTAAAATTCGGACTTACTCATATGCCAAGCGCTAATATCGAACGTAAAAATTACCCGGCACTTCCTCCCGCAGTGGGGCCCTATTCGCATTCAGTAAAAAATGGCCACACGCTCTATCTGTCAGGCTTTACTGCATTCGGCACTGAGGCTCAAGGGCAAGGTCTTGAAAAACAGGCCAATGCTATTTTGCAGCAGATTAAAACGGTTGCAGTCGAGGAGGGCACCGATATGTCTGCACTCTTGAAAGTGACTATCTTCATCACCGACTTCAGGCAGGCCGGCGAACTGCGCAAGGTGCTGGCGCAGCACTATGATGGGCATCTCCCTGCCAGCTCCCTGGTCGAGGTTTCCAAATTGTTTTCCCCGGAACTGAATATCGAAATTGAAGCTATTTTCGGGATATAACAGGCGGTAGAGGCGGCGTTGCATGTTAGAGCAGCGTGCAACCCGCCTCAAACTGGCCATGGAAATGTGTGATACGTGGGGGTCAAGTCCACCCTGGCGGATGGACCTGAATTCTCGGGCCTTTCGACGCTTTAGCCGGCGTTTTCCGTACTTTGCTGCGGATAAAGCGCTCGCCAATGTGAAATTTGCTGCTGGATGTTCCAATAAATGATGTGTTCGTAGAGTTTTTCCACAAAATCCACATCGAATCCAGTTTCGACGGCCCACTCGCGGCGGTCCTGCAGCATCGCCGCCACCCGTTCCGGCGCGGGGATCGCTTGTTCGTTGGCCTTGAAGCGCACGGCGGCCTTCACGTAACCCAAGCGTTGTTGCAGTGACTCCAGGATCTGACGGTCGAAAAAGTCGATGCCCGCGCGTATGTCGGTGAGGCTTTCGCACGCCTCGGGGGTTTTCAGTGACGACATAGTGTTTGTCTCTAATAAAGGGTTCGTTTCAGATGACGTCGAAGCGTGGACACGCCAGCCGGGCAGCGGCGGGGGGCTGTTCATGGGCGCCTTGACGCGCACGGGCGGCGCCAGTGCCCCAGGCGTTGCTGTCACGCTCGGCGATGACCTCATCAATCAAGGCGTCGATCATGCAGTTGTCGTGATGATGGGGCGTGGTGATCAAGTGCGCGGTGCCACCGGAGATGGCCAGGCAATACTTTTTCGCGATGCTTTCCGACGGGCAGGGAAACACCACGGTGATGGAGTTCTCGTTGCGCCATGCATCGATGCCGGCTGCCTGGAAGCGATCCACGGCATATTGCGCCTGGTCCAGGCAGTGGCGGACACGCTGGCGCCAGTCGGCGAACGAGTGGCTGCGCAGTGCCGCCCACATCATCAGCGGCGTGTGGCCATTGCGTGAGCCGCTGATGGTTTTGTCATGGGCCAGGATGTAGTCGACTTCCACGCAGATGCGCGCCACGTTCTTGCGCTTGGCGACCACGATGCCGCACGGGATCGGCGAACCAATCATCTTGTGCCCGGACACGCAGATCGAATCGATGCCGTCGGCAAACGTGAAGGGTTGCGGGTGGTCGACGAAGGGCAGGATCATCCCGCTCAGCGCCGCGTCGGCATGCAGGTAGTAGTCACGCCGGGCAATGCCCGCCAGTTGCAGCCGTTGCTGGATGGTCGCGATATTGTCCACCGCGCCACGCATCGTCGTGCCGATATTGGCGAAGATGATCGGGTGACGCTCCTGGTCGTCGGCGATCTTGAGCATCAGGTCGTCGTAGTCGATCTCGCCGTTGGGCAGGGATTCGACGGCGCGGCATTTGATGCGCAGCAGCTTGACGATCTTGGCCACCGAGTAGTGGGTTTCCCTGGAGTAATACAGGGTGCCGTCAGGGAACAGTTCGCGGGCCAGGTAGCAGCCGAACATATTGCCTTCGGTGCCGCCATTGGTGACGTAGCCCCAGCTGTCTTCGAGCGCAATGTCGAACAGCTCGGAGAAGTACGTCATCACGTCCTTTTCAAAGTCGAACGAGTTCAGCACATAGTTGCTGTACTCGTTCCAGTCCCCGCAATTGTTGATCGAAAACTGCAGGAAACGGTGCAACTGGGAGTAATCGAAATCGGCGGATTCGGGGTAGCCGATGTTGAAGTACTGATGGGTCACGCAGTGCTGCCAGAAGTGCTCAAGCCTGCTTTGGTCGGCCGTGGATAACGTCATCTCTAACTCCTTTTAAATCGACTGGGCGAAGCGGCCCGTTCAGGCCGCTTTTTGCCGCGTGTCCACCAGCGACCACCAACTGGCGAGCGTGGGCGAGTCGGCCAGCTCTTCAAAGGTGACGGCGATTCCACGCGCCTTGAGTTCGGCGGCAAGTTTCATCACTTGCAGGGAGTCGAGGCCGTAGAAAATCAGGTTTTCCTCGGGGTCCAGTGCTTCGCCGTCTTCGATCAATTGCAATACGCGGGTTTTCAGCCAGGCGCGGGTGGTTTCCGCCGTCAGCAGTTGGCGCAGCTGTTTCTTGTCGATCTTGCCCACGGCGGTGAGCGGCATGGTGTCGATCAGCCGGATGCGGTCGGGCAGTTTGTATTCGGCGATGCCCAGTTCCATCAGGTGGCGACGCAGGGCGGGCGGCTTGAGGTTGGGATTGCACGAGACGACGAAGGCGCAGCTCTTTTCCCCCAGTGCGGCGTCGGGCATGGCGACCAGACCGGCGTGGGTGACGTCGGGGTGCAACACGATGAGGTTTTCAATCTCTTCGGAAGCGACTTTTTCGCCACCCCGGTTGATCTGGTCCTTGACCCGGCCGACGACGCGCAGGTCACCGCCGGGTGTCATTTGCACCAGGTCACCGGAGTAGTAGTAACCCTCGTTGTCGAAGGCCTGGGCGTTCTGTTCGGGACTCTTGTAGTAGCCGCAGAAGGTGTAGGGGCCGCGGGTGGCCAACAGGCCGGGCTCGCCGGGCGCTACGGGCACACCCTGTTCATCGACGATTTTGATTTCGTCCCCCGGGCTGATCGGGCGGCCTTGGGTGGTAAAGATTTGCTCGTCGATGTCATCCAGGCGGGTGTAGTTGATCAGGCCCTCGGCCATGCCGAACACCTGCTGCAGTTTGCAGCCGAGCACCCCGGGCACCTGGCGGGCCAGCGAGTCGGCGAACACGGCGCCGCCGACCTGCAGGAATTCAAGCGATTGCAGTTGTTCGGCGTGCTGCGGCGCGGCCTGCAGCCACAACGCGACGGCACTGGGCACCAGGGCGACGGTGTTGACTTCGTGGCGCTGGATCATTGCGAAGCAGGTCTGCGGTTCCGGGCTCGGCGCCATGATGAGGGTACCGCCTGCGTACAGCACGCCCAGGGCACCCGGGGAGCTGAGCAGGAAGTTATGCGCTGCCGGCAGGGCGCACAGGAAGCGTGTTTGTGCGGTCAGGCCGCACACCTCGGCACTGGTGCGGGCGTTGTAGTGGTAGTCATTGTGGGTGCGTGGGATGAGCTTGGGTGTACCGGTGCTGCCGCCGGACAACTGGAAGAGGGCCACTTCCTCCGGTGCGCTGGGGGAGAAATCCACGGGGCTCTCGCTCGGGCTTTCGATCCAGGCAGCCAGGTTGTTGGGGGCGTGCTGTTCGCCGAGGAACAGCGTGACCTCAGGGCTTGCGCCGACTTCGTTGAGGTCGGCGAGGTAGCCGTCATCACGAAACACTTCATGCTCACGGGAGGCGATCAACAGCTTTGGCGTGATTTGCCTGGCGTAGCTTTTAAGCTCCAGTTTGCGATGGCTGTAGAGCGCGTTGAGCGGCACGATGCCGGCCTTGAGCAGCGCGAACAGCACGATGTAGAACTCGGCGATGTTGGGCAGTTGCACCAGCGCGGTGTCGCCGTGGCCAAGCCCGCTGCCGGCCAGGCGCGAGGCGAGGTTGGAGGACAGTTGATCCAGCTCGTCATAACTGAAGCGACGCTCGCCGCAAATGATCGCGCAAGCCTGGGGTTGTGCCTGGCTGCTTGCCTGGAGCAGGTGGGTGAGGGGTTGATCGATCCAGTAGCCGTTTTCCCGATAGCGTTGTGCTCTTTCGAGGGGCCAGTGCGTGAATTCTAGGGTCATGAGGGTCACTGCTGAAAAATGGGGAAATTAGTGGGCCAGGCCGCATGCGCGCAGCATGGTGCCGAGCTTGGTCTGGACTTCTGTCCATTCGGAGTCGGGGCTTGAGGCTTCGACGATGCCGGCGCCGGCGAACAGGCGGACCTTGTTGCGCTTGATGGTGCCGCAGCGGATGGTCACGACCCATTCGCCGTTACCCTGGGCGTCGCACCAGCCGACCATGCCGGTGAACAGGCCTCGCTCAACGTGCTCGACGAAGCGGATCAGGTGCCGGGCGCGCTCGGTAGGGAAACCACACACCGCAGGGGTTGGGTGCAGGCGGCACGCCAACTGCAAGGCAGAGATGCCGGGGTCGGCCAGGGTGCCTTCGATCCGGGTGGAGAGGTGCCACAGCGCAGGCGTGCTGATCAGGCTAGGGCGCTGTGGCACGTCCAGCCGTGTGCACAATGGGCCGAGCTGGGAGGCGATGTCTTCGGTCACCAGGCGGTGTTCATAGTGGTCTTTTTCCGAGGCGGCCAGCCAGTCGGCGTTGCGCCGGTCGGCTTCGGGGTCAGCCATACGCTTGGCCGAGCCGGCGAGGGGATTGGACACGAATTCCAGACCGTCCTTGTGCACCAGCAATTCGGGGCTGACGCCGATCAGCGTGGCGCCGTCCGGCATGGGCACGCGGAAGTGGTAGCCGCTGGGATTCTGGGCACGCAGATTGTTCTGCATGGCGCTCACGTCCACATCCCGGGCAAACAGCAATTCACGCTGCACCGAGAGCACGGCCTTGCGCACGTCGCTGTGGCGGAAGTTGACGATGGCGTGTTCGACCGTGCGCTTGAAGCCTTGCTCGTCCGGTATGTTTTTTTGTTCAAGCAGTTCCGGCATCGAGGCCGCACCGGTGTGCACGGCACCGCTGCGGGCGCGCCACTCGGCGTGTTCGGGGATGTAGAGGCAGGACGCTTCAGCGGGATCGAAGGGGATGGCGCCGACGATCATCGGGTTGGCCTGGCCCGCTTTGCGCGCTTGTTCAAAGGCGTGCGAGACGGTTTTTTGAAACAGGCTGCTGGCGTTTTCACCGGCGATGGCCGGCGTTTCGATTCGTTGCAACATGCCGCTGACCGCCAGCTCACGATCGCCGGAGGTGAATGAAAAACTCCGCGTTTCGTCAAGCTGTTGCACCTCATCCATGTCGCTCGTCCTAAGGGTGCCCGTTCTCATGTGCAGAAAGCCTCCGTGGCTTGTGGTCAAAAAATTATACCTTGAAATATAATCATTATCGTTTCTAATAGGTGACGCTAATCATTTAGATTTGTCAATCACATGAGTGGACCATGAGAGAGTTAACTTCGATGCAGGCCGCCTGTTGGATCGGGCGTACTGCTCATGCCTTTTTAGGGAGAGTTTCGGCTCATCTTTATGCCGAGTTCGATGGCCAGTGCATTGACCTGGACCGGTTACACCAAGCGCTAGAGCGGGCCAGCCTGCTGCATCCGATGCTGCGAATGCGCGTGGATGTGCAAGGGCTGCAATCCATCGCGTCCATGGACCAATCGCCGCGGTTGGAAGTCGAAGACCTGCGTGCCATGACCGAGTCGCAGGCCACCCGCCACCTGCTGGCCAAACGGGAGGCGTGGACACATCAGCAACTGGACCTGCGCCATGAGCCGGGCGCCCGGTTTGCAGTGAGCCTGATGGCCGACGATAGGTTTCGCCTGCATGTCGATACCGACATGATCGCCATCGACCCCTCCAGTTTCCGCACGCTGATGGAAGACCTGGCCCGGATTTACGAGCAGCCCGATGACACGCTGGCGAACACGCCATCCTTCTTCGACTGGTACGACAAGGTGCGTGTCGACCCGGCGCTCAAGGCCGCTCGGGATCGCGACCGTGCCTGGTGGCGTGAACGCCTGGCGCACGTTGCTCCGGCCCCCACCTTGCCATTGCTTGAACACCCGCCGGAGCACGCGCAAAGCCACCGACTCCATACCTGGCTGGGCCCTGTCGAGCGTCAGGCATTGGAACACCTGGCACGGGAACGCAGGATCACCCTGTCGACCTTGATGATGGGGCTGTTTGCGGCGGTGCTCGGGGAGCAGACCGGCGACCGTAGCTTTCGTCTCAATGTACCGACGTTCTGGCGCCAACCGCTGGTGGATCATGTCGAGCGCGTGGTGGGTGAGTTTGCCAATGTGTTGATTCTGGATGTGGACATCGAGTCCGCCGCCACGCCGGCCGCGCTGTGTGTGCAGCTGGCGAAAAAAATGGTCGGCCTGCTTGAGCATTGCGCCTATCCGGGGGTGAATGTGATGCGCGACCTGTCCCGCCATCACGGCTCGCCACAGCTGGCGCCGGTGGTCTTTACTGCCGCGCTGGACATGCCCGGTGGCGACTTGCTTTCGCCGCGCGTGCGGCGTGTATTCGGCCCGATGAATTGGGTCATCTCCCAAGGGCCTCAGGTGGCGCTTGATGCACAGATCGCCTGCGCCGATGGCGGTATCCTGATCAACTGGGATATTCGTCTTGATGCGTTGCCACTGCCGTGGGTAACGACGTTCTTTGAGCGCTTTGTGGCGATCACGCAGGAAGTGGCGGCCGATTCGCGCGCGTTGGATCAAACGCTCAATGTCGGTATTTCGCGCACACTCGAAAAACCACTGTCAGCCCTGCAGCAGGCGTACTTATTGGGGCGTGGCACCCAGGTGCCTCTTGGCGGCGTGGCCATGCAGGAGTTTCGCGAATACCACGGGGCCATGGACCCGACGCTGCTGCGCAGTCGCCTGGCAGCGATGGTGCAGCGCCATGACAGCCTGCGCACACGGGTGGATGCGCTCAAGTTGGTCAGTTACGTCAGCGATGAAGCCCGCATCAATCTAGACGAAGTCGACCTTACATCGATGTCGGCGCAAGCCGCGTCGGCGTACATCGATGAACGCCGCGAGGCCTACGCCCACGCCATCTTCGAGCTGGACCGTGCGCCTTGGAATGTCACGCTCTTCCACCTGCCCGACCACCAGTTGACCGTGTTCGTGCGCCTGGATGCGTTGATCCTCGACGGCCGCTCCATTGCTGCGTTGTTGGTCGAGCTGTTCGACGGACTGACCGGTGATGAGGCCGCTGCCGAGGCTGCGCCTGCCCAGGTGGATCAGGCCCATCAACGCAAGGCCGACGCGGTTTACTGGAAGACCAAGCTCGCCGACGTGACGGGCGCACCACGCTTGCCATGGCGCGTGCCGCTCGATCAAGTGCGGGCCTCGCGCTACGAGCGTCAGAGCCGACAGGTGCCCAAGGCGGTATTCAACGGTTTCTGCAAATTGGGCGCCCGGCAGCGGCTATTCAAGAACTCCGCCCTGATGGCGCTGGTGATGGAGGTGCTGTCCCACTGGCTCGATGAAGGCGGCTTGTGTGTGGCGGTGCCCGTTGCGCCGCAAACGGGCGGTGCATTTGCCAACCGTTCCAGCTTTATCGCGATCAACCGAAGCGAGGCGCCCGGCACCTTTACGGAGCGTGCGGCGAAGCTGCAAGTGGACGTGCTGGAAGGGCTGCAACACCTGGCCTATTCGGGCGTGGACCTTGCCCGGTTGCTGTTCGAATCCCACGGCCCTGGACCCGTGCTGCCGGTGGTGATTACCAATGGCTTTTCCTGGCCGGTGTCGGCGGCGGACAGTCCCATGCAGTTGCAAGGCGGCCTGACCCAGACGCCTCAAGTGGCCATGGACATTCGCTTCTGGGCAAACGCCGAGGGCGCGCTGGTGCTGGATATCGACTATGCACGGGAAGTCCTCGACCCAGCGGTGGTTCACGACATCCTGGATGCGCTGGAAAAGGCCATCAGCCAGATCAGCGCCAGCGGTGAGTTTGCCGTGGACGCCGGTGCGATCATCGACACGTCTCACTATTGCCTCAACAGCGCGGCAACCGAGGCCCGTGCCGAAGGGTTCCTGGCGCAAATCGCCAGGCACCTGTTCGACGGCGCCAATCAACGGATCGCCCTGATCAGCGGCGAGCGGCAGGTCAGCTACGCCGAACTGGGAGCGGATGTGTCGCGTGTCATTGCGGCGTTCAAGGCCCGTGGCATCGGCCCGGGCCAAGTGGTCGCCATCTGCCTGCCACGCAGCCCGGAGCACACCACCCTGACCTTGGCCTGTGCACTGACGGGCGTGATCTGGGTGCCTATCGACGCCTCGGCGCCGGACGAGCGTCGGCAGTATCTGTTGGAAAACTGCCGCCCCGATCTGGTGATCATCAGCTCAGGCGAGACGGTCGAGCAGGCCCACGCCACGCCGAACGAGTTGCTGGCCGGGCCGCAAGCCAGTGCGCCAATACTGGATGATCGCTCGCTGAGCGAAGCGCCGGCGTATTACCTCTACACCTCGGGAACCACCGGCAAGCCCAAGTGCGTGGTGCTGTGCAACCGCGCCACGGCCAATGTGATCGGCAGCACCTTGTCACACTGGCGCGTGAGCGAGAGCGACGTGTTCATGTCGGTAACCCCGCTGCACCACGACATGTCGGTATTCGATGTGCTCGGCTGCCTGACGGCCGGCGCCACGCTGGTACTGCCTGGCGTCGGCGAGGAAAAGGATGCGCTGCGCTGGAATCAGTTGATCGCCAGGCACGGTGTGACGCTGTGGTGTTCCGTGCCGGCCATCCTCGAAATGCTGCTGGCGTGCCGTGGTGACTATGACTTGGCCAGCCTGCGCCTGATCGCCCAGGGCGGCGACTACATCAAGCCGGGCGTGATCGCCGAGTTGCGCGGGCTGCTGCCATCGGCGCGCCTGATTTCCCTGGGGGGGCCGACAGAAACCACGATCTGGAGCATCTGGCACGACATCACTGCCGATGACCAACTGCAAATTCCCTACGGGCGACCGTTACCGGGCAACCGCTATCTGGTGCTCGACGCCCAGGGCGCGCACTGCCCGGCAGGGGTTGTTGGCCGCATTCATACGGCGGGCGTCAACCTGGCCCTGGGCTACCTGGAAGACGGCGCGCTGGCACACACCGAATTCATCAGCGTGATCGATGAGCACGGCCAGGCCGTACGTGCATTTCGTAGCGGTGACTGCGGGCGCTATCGCCGTGACGGCACGTTGATGTTCGACAGCCGCGTGAATGGCTACGTAAAGGTGCGCGGCGTGCGCGTGTCGCTGCCCGACATCGAGAACGAGCTGATCAAGCATCCTGCGGTCAGGCACGTGCTGGTGGTGGACTACGGCGAACAGCGTCAGGGCGAGGTCAACATCGGTGCGCTGTACGTGAGCGCCGAAGACGCCGCCCCCTTGACCGCCGCCGCGTTGCGCCAGTTCGCCCGCGAGCACTTGCCGCAATCCCACGTGCCCACGCGATTCCTGGCGGTGGAGGCGCTGCCGTTGTCGCAAAACGGCAAGCCTGATCGCCCGCGCGCGCGCAGCTTGTTGCTGGAGCCTGCCGAAGAGGTCGTTGAAACCCTGTGCAGCAAGGTCTTGGCGATCTACCTGAGTGTGTTGGGCAGGCCCCCGCAGGACGGCGCCAATGCCTCGGTCGACTTCATCAGTCTGGGCCTGCGGCCCCAGCATTTGAAAGCCATCGCTGCGCGGTTCCAGGAGGAGCTGGCGGTGACACTTTCCCCCGGACAATTACTGCGTTGCCGTAACGCACACGATGTCGAGCGATTGCTCGCCTGCGCATAACCACATAGCACTACCCAGGGAGACAGATTGGATGACGGATTTACCCACTGTAGATATCGCCGGTGTTGGCATCGGGCCCTTTAACCTCGGGTTGGCCGCTTTATTGTCCAAACATTGCGAGGTGACCAGTCTTTTCCTGGATCGCAAAGCCGAATTTCGCTGGCATGAAGGGTTGCTCTTGCCGGGCACCACGTTGCAGGTGCCGTTTCTGGCGGACCTGGTGACGATGGCCGACCCGACCCACGAGCTGAGCTACCTGAATTACCTGCACCAGCACGATCGCCTGTACCAGTTCTATTACTACGAGAACTTCCAGGTGCCGCGCCGCGAGTACGACCACTATTGCCGTTGGGCTTCGCAGCAGTTGCCGACGTGCCACTTCGGCGAGGATATCTGTGATGTGACTTACGACGCGGGAGCCGGCAAGTTCCTGATTGAAAGCCAGTCCGTGTCAGGCTTCAAACGCTGCTATTCCAGTCGAAACCTGGCGGTAGGCATCGGCACTACGCCGATATTGCCGCAATGGGCTCAGGTGAAAAGCGCGGCACCGATCCTGCATTCGGCAGAGTTTGGCAAGCGCCAGGCACAGTTGTCGGAATGTCGGCGTGTCACCGTGATTGGCTCCGGCCAGAGCGCCGCCGAGTGCGTGCTCGCGTTGTTCAACGAGCTGACCCCTGAGCGAATCGCCGCAGGCGCCTCGATCCGCTGGATCACCCGTTCAGCCGGTTTCCACCCCATGGAATACTCCAAGCTGGGGCAGGAGTGCTTTACGCCGTCCTACATGGAGTACTTCCACAGCCTTCCGCGTGAACGCCGTCGCGAGGTCGTGGCCAAGCAGGGCCTGTTGTACAAGGGCATCAGTTTTTCCACGATCGCCGCTATCTACGACTTGATCTATGAGCGCTCCATCGGCGGCAGTGACCCTGGCCTGACGTTGCTGTCGAACTGTGAAGTCGAGACGGTCGAGGACGTCGCCGGTACGCTGCGTATTGCCTATCGGCACCGTGAGCTGGATCAGGCCGGCAGCCTGGAGGCGGACGCGATTGTGGCCGCGACGGGCTACGGGCATGCCTGGCCGCAGTGGTTCGAGCGCCTCAAGGGGACGGTGCTGGAGACCGATGAGCACGGTGACTGTCTTGTGGAGGATGACTTCACTGCGCGTCGCTGTGATGACGGGGCAGGGCGTATCTTTGTGCAGAACGCCGAGATCTTCCAGCATGGCGTGGGCTCGCCGGACCTGGGCGTTGCCGCGATTCGTAACGCGAGCATTGCCAATCAACTGCTCGGCCGCCCGCATTACCGCCTGCCCAAACGCTCGTCGTTCCAGCGTTATGGCATGCATGAGGTGTAGTGCGTGAACGACAGGGCCTTGGTGTTACCAAGGCCCTGTTGAAGGTCAGACGCGGATGTGGTCCAGGGTGAGACTGTCTGCACCAGGTGTCGCAAACAGCGCGAACATCTGCTCAATCGTGGCGCTCATGCGCGCCATCTGTTGTGCACTGTAACGGTCCGAACGGTAGGTCACCACCAGGCGCAATGCGCGCTTGCCGTCCAGCGTGTTTTCCATGATCTCGAACTGAATACCGAACATCGACTGGGTCTTGTCCGGGTCAATCTGGCGGTAGCGGATCGCGCCGTTATCCGGTGTGCGCAGGGCGCCGTTCAAGGCGTTGTTGGCGTGAATCTGGATGTACACGTCGAACAGCAGTCCATCCGCCGGGGTCATGCCCAGGGCCTGTTGAATCTGCTCCATCGGCACATCGGCGTAGGCCATCGAGTCGTTGATCAAGCGACTGACGTTTTCAATCATGGCGCCGACGGCTTGTCGAGCATCGAATTGCACGCGGTGCGCGACCATGGTGGTGAAGTAGCCGACCGTGTCGTAATACGCCGGATCTGTGCGACCGGAAGCCGAGGTGCCCACTACCAGGTCTTTCAAATCGCCGAGCTTGTGCAGGGAGAGCACGATTGCCGAATAGACCACGCCGAACAGTGACGCGTTGTTCTGCCGGGCGAAGGCGTACAGGTGGTCGGTCGTGCCTTGGGTGGGCTTGATCTCGAACCACTGAGCCTTGGTCGATACCTGTGCCGGCGGTGCCTCGGAGGAGGGCAGCGTCAGGCCACGGGTGGCATCGCGCAGCATGCCGGTCCAGTAGTCGAGGTGCTTCTGGTTGATCCCGGCGGCTTGCTGGCGCACGGCGAATTCATGAAAGGACGGTGCCGGGCTTTTCCAGACGGGCGCTTTGTCGGCCGCTCGGGCCAGGTAGGCCTGGGCCAGTTCTTCCATCATCACGTTGAGCGACCATTCATCAATGGCCATGTGATGGACGAGCAGCGACAAGGTTTGCCGTTGATGTTGAGTGTCCTGAATGAAGCGCACCCGCAGGGGCAGCTCGCGGGTCAGATCGAACTGATAGGTGGCTTCGCTTTGCAGGGTGGCACCCTGGCTTTCGCGGCTGGGCCAGAACCACTTGAACTGCCCTAGCTGCGAGGTCGGCACGATTTGCTGGTATGCCTCGCCACGCTCGAAGTGGAAGGTGCTGCGCAGGCTGGCATGGCGCTCAAGCAGGTCATGGAATGCCTGCTCGAACAGCGCTTCATCCACCGGGTCGAGAAACTCCATGGCAAACGGCAGGTTGAAGATGGTGCCGAATTCGAAGGCGGCGTAAGCGCGTCCCAGGGACGCCTGGGCCAGTGCGAACGGCGCTTTTTGTACATCTTGCGACGAGCCGATGGCGGTCGTTGGTGCAGCGTTTTTCGCGATGACCCGGGCGCGTGCCGCCAAGGCGGTTGCCGAGGGTGCGCTGAAGAAATCGTTGAACTGGACTTCGATGCCGTGGCTGCTCGACAGCTTGCCGATGATGCGGGTGGCCAGCAGTGAGTGGCCGCCAAAGTCGAAAAAGTCATCCGTCGCCAGCATGCCCGGTTCCGCCAGGGCTTCGCGGAACTCGGCGAGGATAACGGCCGCGACTTCAGGTGTTTCGGTTTGGGCGGCGTTCTCGCCGATGTCCGCCTGGCGGTGCAGCCACGGCAGTGGCGTATCAGTGGTGTGCATGATCTTGCGGTACAGGTCGTTCGCCTGGCAGGTCTGGTCCAGAATCGGGTGCAGGACCAGCGCCAGGATGGGCGCATCCGGCGTTTGCATAATCAGCGCCTTGAATGGCGGCTGGTGTTCGGCGTCCCACGGCGCGGCTTGTTCGGAGAGCAGGTAGTGGCCGGCGTCACCGGTCACTTGAATGCGCTCGATGCACGCTTGCCAGTCGCGCGCCTGGACCTTGTCGACTTCGCCGTCATCGTTGAACTGATAGCGGGCATTGAGCTCGGGGATTGATTCGATCACCGCCTGGAGTGCCGACTCCAGCCTTGCGGGGTCGACATTTGCGTCGAGTTTCCAGGCACTCAGGTGCTTTGAAATGCGTTCGGGATATTGCTGCTGCAAGAGCCAGATATGCGCTTCGTAATCAGTGGCAGATCGTTTTGAAAACGTATCTGGAGTGAGTTCCATCATGGAAGTTTCCCGCCTTATCAAACTGAACAGTCAGAAGTAGAGATGGCACCAAGTGCCGACAGACCCATCCTCGGTCTGGTGTAACGCCTGGGAACCCGGGCGTCAGAGGACGTGCAATCCGGTGCGTTGCAGGGGCTTTATGAACACCGTATGATCGCAAATAATAATCATACATATTCGCATTAGTCAAAATCTGATCGCGGGTGGATTCGTCTCAGGAGAGGTGTTGTGAACAACGGAGCGTTTGCGTCCAAACGGCAATTCGAAAAGCTGTACATCGACCATCACCGCTGGTTGTGCAGCCTGCTGCGGCGCAAGCTGGGCAATTCGTTGGATGCTGCGGATCTGGCCCACGATATCTATCTCAACCTCATCAAGAAGGGCCGCGTGCCTTCGATCGAAGACTCGCGCTGCCATTTGACCCAGATCGCCAAAGGCATGGTGATTGACCTCTATCGTCGCCGTCACCGCGAAGCCCGCCACCTGGAATCCCTGATGCAGCAGGCCGAACCGCTGGTGCCGTCCGAAGAGGAGCGGGCGCTGGCCGCCGAGGCGCTGGTGCAAATCGATGACGCGCTGCAGGCCAAACCGCCCAAGGCCCGCGAAGCACTGTTGCTGTGCAAGCTGCATGGCATGGGCCATCGGGACATCGCTGCCGAATTGAACGTGTCGGTGTCCTCTGTCGAAAAATACATCGCGGCGGGCCTGCGGGCCTGCCATCCCTTCGCATCGACGGCCGGGCTGTGAACAATTAAATCCGCAGCGCCATTGAGGGTTTCGTCGCATCGTTCGAAATACACGGTAGGCACTGTGCAAAACGCTCGAACGCAAAAGGACGCCAGGTACGCCACACGGTGGCCGGCAGTGGTTATTCAGGAGAGCTCATGAGCGTTAAAGACACACCCATCGGTTCGGTATCCCAGGTATTACGCCCCATTCGCGGGCGGCTGATACTTGCCGCGGTACTGGCCGCCCTTGGGACCATGCTGACCATGGTGCCCCTTGCCGGCATCGCCCACATTGCGCGACTGGCCATGGGTGACGCAGCCAGTTGGGTCCAGATGCAAGGCCCGATCTGGCAAGTGGTCGGTGTCAGCCTGGCCTGCCTGTTCCTGGGCATGACCTTGATTTCGCTGGGAGAGATGGTCGCGCACCTGGCCGACAACCACATCACCGGCCACCTGCGCCAGGCCATCACCCGTCGGTTGGCCAGGGTGCCGCTGGGTTGGTTCACCCGTCGTGCATCGGGTGAGGTCAAGCAGGCGATGCAGGATGACATCGGCACCTTGCACAGCTTGACGGCGCATTTTTTCACCACCCTCGGCCGTACGCTTGGGGCGGTGATCATCGCCATCCTCTACCTGTTTGCCATGGACTGGCGCATGGCGATTGTCTCGCTGCTGCCATTCCCGCTGTTTTTCCTGTTTTTCACCCGCGCCACCAAGGCCAGTGGCGCGAACATGCAAGCGTTCGGCGCCGGCATGATGCGCATCAACAATGCCGTGATCGAGTTCGTCAACGGCATTCCCGTGGTCAAGGCATTTGGCGCCGAGGGCAAGGCCCATGGCAGTTACCTGAGTGCGGTGGATGCTTTTGCCGCTGCGTTTACCGACTTCACCCGGCCACTGGTCAGTGCAATGGCCAACGCCCACGCCATGATCACGCCCGTGGCGGTACTCGGTGTGGTGCTGGCGTCCGGTACGTTGGGGGTGAGCCAGGGCTGGCTGGCTCCGGTGGACATCCTGCCGTTTGCGCTGGTCGCTCCAGGCATCTGCGCGCCGCTGTTGCTGCTGAGCTATATCACCCACGACCTGAACAACGCGACCGCCGCCGCCCAGCGCGTGCAAAGCCTGCTGCAAACCCCGGTGCTCGAAACCCTGCCAGGCGCGTCAGCACCGCTGCCGGCAAACGCTGAAATTCGCGTCGAACATCTGAGCTACCACTATAACGACGACGCCCCGGTGCTCCAGGACCTGAACTTCACCCTCAAGCCCGGCACCGTGACCGCCATCGTCGGCGCATCCGGTTCCGGCAAGTCGACCCTGGCGCGCCTGCTGCTGCGTTTTTTCGACCCTACCGAAGGGCGTATCACCCTGGGAGGTGTCGACCTGCGCCACATCGAGAGCACCCAGTTGTACCGGCGCATCGGTTTCGTTTTGCAGGAAGTACGCCTGATTCACGCCAGCCTGCGCGACAACATCGCCCTGGGCCGTCCCTCGGCCAGCCAGCAGGAAATCGAGGCCGCCGCGCGTATTGCGAACATCCACGAACGCATCCTGGACCTGCCACGGGGCTATGACTCGGTGATCGGTGAAGATGCACAGCTTTCCGGCGGTGAGTTGCAGCGCGTCAGCATCGCCCGCGCCGTGTTGCTCGACCCACCCGTGCTGGTACTGGATGAAGCCACGGCGGCAGCCGATGCCGAGAATGAGGTCAAGCTGCAACAAGCCCTGTCGCGATTCACCCAGAGGCGCACGCTCATGGTGATCGCTCACCGGCTCGACACGGTGATGCACGCCGACCAGATCATCCTGATCGACAACGGCACCCTCTGCGAGCAAGGCACCCACGCCGAGTTGCTCGCGCGCAAAGGTCGCTACGCCAGGCTGTGGGCGTTGGGCGGTTATGAACAAGCCAAGGAACAGGCGGTGTCGTCATGCTGAAAACCTTTATTCAACTGCTCGGCGAAGACGCTTCGGTGCTGCGCCGCTACCTGGCGATGGCGCTGGTCTATGGCCTGCTCTGCGGGGTGACGATTGTCATGCTGGTGCCGATCCTCACCCACCTGTTGGCGGGGGATACCCACGCCGCCGCGCAGTGGTTGATCGCGCTGGTCATCGGTGTGGTGGTGTGCTGGGCACTGCGACGCAGCGTCGAAAAAGCCGGCATCCGCGTCGGCATCGCCGTGCTCCAGCGCGGGCGACACCGCCTTGGCGACCATGTGGCGCAGTTGCCCGTCGGCTGGTTCAGTGCGCACAACACGGCGCGGCTCAGCCACCTGGCGACCTCGGGCATGATGGAAATGGCGCAATTGCCCGCACACGTGTTCACACCACTGTTGACCGGTGTGGTCACGCCGGTGGTGATTCTCATCGCGCTGTTCATCCTGCACTGGCCAATGGGCCTGGTGGCCCTGGCGACCCTGCCGGTGCTGCTGGGCGTGTTCGTGTTGACGGCGCGGTTGGGGCAGCGAGCCGACCACGACTTCCAGCACAACGCCGCCCTGACCAGCCAGCGCATGGTCGAGTTCGCCCAGGCGCAGTCGGTACTGCGTGCCTTCAATGGCGAGGACGGCGGTACCCGGTTCCTCGAACAGGCCATCGGTCGCCAGCAGCAGGCTGCCAGGCATCTGATCCACGTATCGGCGATGTCGGTGGTGTTCAATGCGTGGGCGGTGCAGGCCGGTTTTGCTGCGCTGCTGGTGGCTGCCACCCTGTGGCTGGGCGACCTGCTGGGCGCCGGCCTGGAAGCAGGCTCGGTCATCGCCGTGATGATTACGCTATTGCTGGTCAGCCGCTTTATCGACCCGCTGCTGGAAGTGGCCGGCTACAGCGAAGTGCTGCGCGGCGCCCGTGGCCAGCTGGGTGCGGTGCGCGAGATTTTTGCAGTCAAGCCACTGCCGCAGCCACAGGCCCCCGAGGCGCCTGTCGATAGCAGCGTCGAACTGCGCAACGTCAGCTTCGCCTACGCCGAGGGCCAGCCCGACGTGCTGCGCGAGGTCAGCCTGCGCATCGAACCGGGCAGCATGACCGCACTGGTGGGCGCTTCCGGCTCGGGCAAGACCACATTGGTGCGCTTGATCGCACGCTTCTTCGATGTGACCCAGGGCCACGTGAGCGTCGGCGGCGTGGACGTGCGCCAGATGTCCGGTGAGCAACTGGCCGGCCAGATCAGCCAGATTTTCCAGGATGCCTACCTGTTCCAGGGCAGCATTGCCGACAACATCCGTATCGGCAAACCAGCGGCCAGCGATGCCGAAGTGATGGAAGCGGCGCGACAAGCCGGCGTGCTGGAAATCATCGAGCGACTGCCACAGGGCCTGGACACACCGGTGGGCGAGGGCGGGGCACGCTTGTCCGGTGGCGAACGCCAACGGATCTCCATCGCCCGTGCGCTGATCAAGGATGCGCCGATCCTGCTGGTCGACGAAGCCACCGCGGCCCTTGATGCCGAAAACCAGGCCGCCATCGCCGAAGCGCTGGCGCGGCTGCGTGGCAAACGCACGCTGATCGTTATCGCCCACCAGCTGTCGACCGTGGTCATGGCCGACCAGATCCTGGTGCTCGATCAAGGCCGGCTCAGCGAGCAAGGTTCCCATGCCCAATTGAGCGCCCAACCCGGGCTGTATGCCCACTTTCTTGCCCAGCGCAGGGCGGCAAAAGGCTGGCGGATCGCGGGTGAGGACGCTTCTTGAGTCGTACAGCAGTAGTCGTCCTGTTTGTCGTGCTGTGCGGCCTGTCGCTGATGGTGGGGGTCAAGCAGGTGTCGTGGGTCGAGCTGCTGAGCTTTTCCGACGACGCCTGGCTGACCCTCACCGCCAGCCGGCTGCCACGCCTGGCCGCGCTGATCCTCACCGGGGTCGGGTTGGCCGTGTGCGGGGTGATCCTGCAGCAGATCGTGCGTAACCGCTTCGTCGAGCCCGGTACCAGCGGTGGGTTGGATGCCGCCAAGCTGGGCATCCTGATTTCCCTGACGGTCGCGCCGGGCGCCGGGGCCGCCGGCAGAATGCTGTTCGCCCTGGCCTTTTGCTTTGCCGCCAGCCTGATCTATGTCGCGATCATCCGGCGCATCCAGTTCAAGAACACCGTGATGGTGCCGGTGATCGGCCTGATGTACGGCAGCGTGCTGAGCGCCGTCGCCGAGTTCTACGCCTACCGCCACAACATCCTGCAGAGCATGCAGGGTTGGATGCTCGGCGATTTCTCGAAGATCGTGCAGGGCAATTACGAGATCATCTACCTGATCCTGCCCATTGTCGTGCTGACCTACCTGTATGCCCATCGTTTCACCGTACTGGGCATGGGCGAGGGCATGGCCAGCAGCCTGGGCCTGAACTACGCCGCCAACGCGGTGCTGGGCTTGATGCTGGTGGCCGTCACCGTCTCTGCCACAGTGATTACCGTGGGCGCGATTCCCTTCGTCGGGCTGGTGATTCCCAACCTGGTGGCCCTGCACTACGGTGAAAACCTGGAGCGCACGCTGCCCATCGTCGCCCTGTGCGGTGCCTCGTTGCTGTTGATTTGCGACATCCTCGGCCGCCTGCTGATCTACCCCTTCGAAGTGCCGATCGGCCTGACTGCCGGTTGCATTGGCGGTGTGGTGTTCCTGGTGCTGCTGATCCGGAAGTACACATGAGACACATGGCTACCCGTTATGGCCTTTGGCTGCTGGTCCTGTTGCTGGCCGTTGGGTTTCTGTTGCTGGGCTCGGGCCTGGATTTCGATTACGTCATTCCCAAGCGGCTTACCCGCCTGGCCGCAATCGGCATTGCCGGCGTGTGCATTGCGTATTCGTCGGTGATATTCCAGACCATCGCCGGCAACCGCATCCTCACGCCGGCGATCATGGGCTACGAGGCGATCTACCTGTTGTTCCAGGCGTTGCTGATTCTGCTGCTGGGCACCCAGAGCCTGCTGCTGGGGCGTGACGGCAATGTGCTGTTATCGGTGCTGTTGATGCTCGGCTATTCGTGGCTCATCCACCGTTGGCTGTTGCGCAACGGCAGTCACAACGTGTACCTGCTGTTGCTGCTCGGGTTGGTGTTGAGCATGGTGATGGGCACCTTCACCCAATTCATCCAGTTGAAGATCAGCCCCGGGGAGTTCTCGATTTTCCAGGGATTCAACTACGCCTCATTCAACAAGGCGCAACCGGGGCAGGTGATCTATTCGGGCGTGTTGGTGGCGGCGGTGTGCTTCATCGCCCAGCGCACGTTGCCGGTGCTCGATGTCCTGGCCCTGGGACGTGACCAGGCGATTTCCCTGGGGGTCGACTACCCACGCAGCGTGCACCTGCAACTGGCCCTGATCGCCATTCTGGTGGCGGTGTCCACCAGCCTGGTGGGGCCGACCGCGTTCATGGGCGTGTTCGTCGCCAACATCGCCTACGCCCTGGCCGGCACCACGCGGCACCGGGTCACCTTGCCCCTGGGCTGTGCGATTGCCATTGGCATTTTCATCATCGCTCAGTACCTGGTGGAGCAATGGCTCAACTACAACACCTCCGTGAGCATTCTCATCAACCTGGTGTGCGGTGTGTATTTGCTCGCGCTGATGATCCGAACCCGAGGCACCGCATGATCTCTCTGCAACACGTCTACAAAGCCTATGGCGCCAAGCAGGTGCTGAGTGACGTCAGCGTGCAGTTCCCGCCGGGGCAAGTGACCTCATTGATCGGCCCCAATGGAGCGGGCAAATCCACCTTGTTGATGTTGATCGCCCGTCTGTTGACGCCTACCCGTGGCGATGTACTGATAGGCGGGCGCAACATCGCCGACGTACCGGTGCGTGACTATGCCAAGCGCGTCGCCACCTTGCGTCAGTCG
This sequence comes from Pseudomonas sp. 34 E 7, assembly GCF_900005715.1. Taxonomy (NCBI): domain Bacteria; kingdom Pseudomonadati; phylum Pseudomonadota; class Gammaproteobacteria; order Pseudomonadales; family Pseudomonadaceae; genus Pseudomonas; species Pseudomonas sp. 34 E 7. The sequence goes on along the minus strand of NZ_CVTX01000187.1, from coordinate 13,581 downwards.
CCGGATTTCAACCTGCGCCTGACCGTCGAAGAACTGGTGGCTTTCGGGCGTTTCCCCTACAGCCGAGGCGCACTCACCGCCCAGGACCGGGTGGTGATCGACGAAGCCATCGAGTTTCTTTCACTGCAACCGCTGCGCCTTTGCTACATCGACGAGCTCAGCGGCGGGCAGCGGCAGATGGCGTTCCTGGCAATGACCATCGCCCAGCAAACCGATTACCTGTTGCTGGATGAGCCGCTCAATAACCTCGACATGAAGCACGCTGTTCACATCATGCGCGCCTTGCGCCGCCTGTGTGATGAGCAAGGTCGCACAGTGATCCTGGTGGTGCATGACATCAACTTCGCGGCCAATTATTCCGACCATATCGTGGCGATGAAGGGCGGCGCCATCCACCGTCACGGCCCGGTCGACCAGGTAGTGACCGAGGCCAACCTGCGCGAGCTGTTCGACCTGGATTTCGAGATTCTGCACAGCCAACAAGGCTTCGTTTGCAACTACTTCAATCCATCACCTTCAAGGGAACTGACATGAGCACTGATCACACGAACAGAATGCGCGCGCTGCTGCTGACGATGGCCGTGGCGGCCGGGCTGCAGGGGTGTGACAAACCGGCGCCGGAGGCCAAGGCCTCGGTCGCGGCGCAGGCGGCCTACGCGCCGATCACCATCGAGCATCCGCTGGGCACCACCGTGGTCACTCAGTTGCCCCAGCGGGTAGTGGCCTTCGACATGAGCGAGCTCGACACCCTGGATCAACTCGGGGCCCCGGTGGTCGGCATCGCCAAGGACTACGTCGCCAGCTTCCTCACTCGCTACCGTGACGACACGAATGTCGCGGATGTGGGCACGACCATCCAGCCCAACCTGGAGCGCCTGCATGCGCTCAAGCCCGACCTGATCCTGATCTCTCCACTGCAGGCCCAGAGCTATAAGGAACTCAGCCAGATTGCGCCAACCGTGTACGACGACGTGGACCTGACCAACAAAAAAGGCAATTTCATCGAGACCGCCAAGGCCCATTTGACCCTGCTGGGGCGCATCCTCGACAAGCCGGAACTGGCCCGCCAGAAAGTGGCGGAGATGGATGCCAAGGTCGAGCAGACCCGCCAAGTCACTGCCGGCCGCCCCGAGAAGGCCTTGATCGTGCTGCATAACAACGGTGCCTTTACCTCCTACGGCGTGAAATCACGCTACGGTTTTGTATTCGACACCCTGGGCGTCAAACCGGCCAGCCCCGACATCGAGGCCGGCCTGCATGGCCAGCCGATTTCCAATGAGTTCATTCAGCAGGCCGACCCGGACATTCTGTACGTCATCGACCGCACGGCAGTGATGGAGCACCGCTCGGCCCTCGACCTCAAGAGCCTGGACAACCCCCTGTTGCGCAAGACCAAGGCATGGAACAACGGCCGCGTGATCTTCGTCGACGCCCAGACCTGGTACCTGTGCACGGCCAGTGTGACCTGCCTTAACCGCATGGCGGACGAGGTGGTGCAAGGCTACAAAGGCTGATCCAGACACGCGTTCGTGTACCCAAAGCCGCTGCCATTCAGGTTGCGATTTTTTCTTGCGAATATTTATCATTTAGGTTGAGGGTTTGTGGTTCTGGTACGGAATCCTAGTGAATGCACTTCAATACTTCGCATCGAAAGGAATCCAGCATGTCGGAACACGGCCGCCCAACTCGCGCCCACCCTGATTTATCCCAGGCCACACCGCGTACTTTCCCGTTTACCTTGAACCGCACGTTCTGCGCCGTGCAGATGGCCTTGCTGCTCGGTTTGAGCGGCGGCTCGCTGGCCGTGTCGGCGGCGCCTGAACCGGAGCCGGCCACCGAGGCCCGGCCCGAAGCGGAAAAGAACCGCCTGGTGCTGTCGGAAACCACCATCGTGGGCGAGCGGCTCGCCACCGACGACCTGCCACCTGCGTACGCGGGTGGGCAGGTCGCCACGGGCGGTCGTATCGGGCTGCTGGGCAACAAGGACTTCATGGAAACACCGTTCAACGCCATCAGCTACACCGATGAATTCGTGCGTAACCACCAGGCCAAGGACATCGGCTCGGTGATTGGTGCCACTGACTCGTCGGTCAACGTGCCGTCCAAGCGGTCCATCCTCGAAACCTTCTTCATCCGCGGCTTCAACACCAGCGCCAGCGACGTCACCTTCAACGGCCTGGCCGGCATGGCGCCGAACCTGCGCGGTTCGACCGAACTGGCCGAGCGCATCGAAGTGCTCAAGGGCCCGTCCGCACTGCTCAACGGCATGCCGCCCGATGGCAGCGTCGCCGGCAGCATCAACATGGTGCCCAAGCGCGCCGCCGACGAACCGCTGACGCGGATCACCACCAGTTACGAATCCAGGGGGCTGTACGGCGCCCACGCTGACGTGGGTCGACGTTTTGGCGAGCAGAACCAGTTCGGTATCCGCTACAACGGCGTGTACCGCGATGGCGACACCAGCGTGGACGACCAGCAGCAAAAAATGCAACTCAACGCCCTGGGCCTGGACTGGCGCACAGAGCGCGTACGCCTGTCCCTGGACGCTTACAAACAGCGTGAGCGCCTGGATGGCGCCACCTATTTCGGCATCGGCATCTCGCCGGCGGTCAATAAAGTGCCCAGCCCGAGGAAGGGCAACCACTCCCTGGCACCGGACTGGGCCTACACCATCAACGACACCGAAACCGTGCTGGTCCGTGGCGAGGTCGACGTGAACGACTCGCTCACCGCCTTTGCCGCCTATGGCCAGCGCGACGGTGGCCGCAATGCCCTGATGACCCGTGACACGCTGATCAACAACACCGGGGACATCAACGTGCTGGCTTATCGCTCGGACGGGCAGGGCACGCAGAAGTCCGGTGAAGCCGGCCTCAAGGGCACGTTCGACACCGGCCCGGTAGGCCACGCCTGGTCTGTGGCCGCCACCCAGTACAAAACGGAGATGAGCTACAAGGACTTGATGATCCCCAACTATGTGGTCACCAACTACGACAACCTCGACTTCGGCCCGACACCGCCTCTGGGCAAATACGGTGCCGTCACCTCCCGCAGCGAAGCCAAGCTGAGAAGCTTTGCGTTCCTCGACACCCTGTCGTTCCTCGATGGCCGCGTGCAATGGACCGTAGGCTGGCGCAACCAGACCGTGGAAAGCGCCGGCCTGACGCCGGCCCGGGTCAAGACGTCCCGCTACAGCGACAGCAAGGTGTCGCCGGCGACGGCGTTGCTGGTCAAGGTCACCGACGACGTTTCGCTCTATGCCAACTACATCGAAGGGTTGTCCCAAGGGGGCACGGCACCCACCAGCGCCGCCAACTCGGGTGAAATCCTCAGCCCTTACCAGACCAAGCAGTATGAGGCCGGCGCCAAGTTCGACCTGGGCACCTTCGCCACCACCCTGGCCGTGTTTCAGATTGAAAAACCCAGCGCCTACACCGACCCTGTCACCAATATCTACGCCACCAACGGCGAGCAGCGTAACCGTGGCGTGGAATGGAGTTTCTTTGGTGAAGTACAACCCGGCCTGCGCCTGATGGGCGGCGCGTCCTATACCCAGGCTGAGCTGACCAAGGCGTTGGTCAAATCAAACGAAGGCAACCAAGTGACCGGCGTACCTAAGATCATCGCCAAACTGGGCGCCGAATACGACCTGGAAACGGTGCCGGGCCTGACCCTGACCGCCAACACCAACTACGTGGGCCGCCGCTACGTCACCGACGACCATCGTATGGAACTGCCGTCCTACACCGTGTTTGACGTGGGCGGCCGCTACACCACCAAGGTCATGTCCAAGCCCGTGACCTTGCGCGCCAATGTCGAGAACGTGGCCAACCGCGCCTACTGGATCGGTTCGTACAGCGGCGGCGACGGCAGCGGATTGTCCGGTGGCCTGGGTACGCCGCGTACGCTGCAGCTGTCGGCGTCGGTGGATTTCTAACCTTTAACCCGAGCGTGGGGGCGTCCGAGGATGCCGCCATGCCGGGTTGGCAAAGCGTTACGAACTCTCTGACGCATCGTGGGAATTGATCAAGGATCTGGTTTCTCCAGAGCGGAGAATGGGTCTCCCGCTGCCTCCGTCAGTCAGGCAGGTAAGGCCGCGCGCCGCAGCAAGGGGCTTGCTCGGCGCGCGGAGCGGCGGGTCACCAGTTGAAGTTCACCGAGGTCAGCAGGGTGCGCTCGTCACCGTAGAGACAGGTGGAGAAACTGCACTGCGCGTAGCGCTTGTCGGTCAGGTTGTTGGCGTTGACGGTCACGTCCCAGTGTTCGTCGATCCGGTAGCGCGCCATGGCGTCGAACAGGGTATAGGCTGGCATGGCCGAATCCATACCCGAGGCCTGTGTTGTGCCCATGTAGCGAGCGCCGGCGCCCACGGTCAGTTTCGGAATGCCCCAGTTGACGAAGTCGTAGCGGGTCCACAGGGCTGCCTGGTGGTAGGGCGTTTCGTCGGTACGTTGACCCACTTCGGCGGCGATCGCGCTCTTGGTGGTGCGTGCATCGGTATAGGCGTAGGTGGCGATCACGCTGAGTGCCGGGGTGATATCCGCCTTGGCTTCCAGCTCCAGACCGCGGGAGCGTTCCTCGCCGGTTTGGCGGAACTCGTCGGTAGCTGGATCCTGCTTGAGCACGTTGGTCTGGGTCAGCTCGTAGACGGCTGCGCTGAGCAGCATATTGCTGTCCTTGGGCTGATAGCGCACACCCACTTCGTACTGTTTGCCTTCGGTCGGGGTGAAGGTCTGGCCGGTGACTTGCGCAACGGAAACCGGGAAGAACGACTCGCTATAGCTGATGTAGGGCGCCAGGCCGTTGTCCGCCAGGTAGACCAGGCCCGCGCGCCAGGTGGTGGCTTCGTCGCTTTGGCTGGCCTTGGCGCCATTGCGATGCGCTGTCTGCTGCTGGTCAGCCCAGTCGTGGCGGCCACCCACCTGCAGGACCCACTTGTCGCCGAACTTGATCTGATCCTGGAAATAGGCACCTTTTTGCAGCATGTCGAGCTGCGAGCCACGATCTAAGGAGCGGTTTTTGTTGACCACTACGGGCTGACCATAGTTGTAGCGACTCAGGTCCAGGCTGGGGGCTGCGCCTCGGAAGTTATGGGAGTCGTAGGAAGTGTCATAGCCGTCGAAACCGACCAGAACGGTGTGCTCGACGCTGCCGAGCTGCCATTTCGATTCGATATTGGTGTCGCTGCCCAGGGTTCGAGCACGCTCACGGCGATCACTGTATTGCCGTGCAAGGATGCCGGTGTTGGCGGCATTGCGGATCGCCGCTGCGGACGTCTGAGCTTGCAGGTAGTTCCACTTCACATCGGACTCGGAGTAACGCAGCTTGTGATTAAGCGTGAAGTGCTCGTTGAAGTGGTGGGTGAATTCGTACCCTAGGGCCGACATCTCGCCATTCATGTCGTCGTAGCCCGGCTCGCCGATAAAGTCGTGGCGGCCGATCTTGAAGGTGCCGTCACCCGCACCTTTGACCAACTGATAGGGCAGGGGCGCGGGGAAACGCGTATCGGTCTTCTGGTAGAAGGACAGCAGGGTCAGCGATGTGTCTTCGTCAGGGCGCCAGGTCAGCGCCGGGGCGATGTAGATCTTGTCGTCGTTGAGATGATCCTGCTGGGTGTCGCTGTTGCGGCTGAGCAGGGTCAGGCGATAGCTCAGGGTGTCGCTACCGGGCAGTGCGCCGCTGAAATCGGCGGCGAGCTGCTTGCGGTCATTGGAGCCCGTCTGCAGTTGCAGTTCATGAAGCGGCGTTTCGGTTGGGCGCTTGCTGACGCCATTTACCATGCCGCCGGGCGAGAGCTGGCCGTAGAGCACCGAGGCAGCGCCGCGAATGACCTCGACGCGCTCCAGGCCATAGGGTTCCTGAATGCCGTCGTAGGAGTTGTTCTGCAGGCGCAGGCCGTCGCGCAGCGAGCCGCCGGTGGCGGATTCGACGGAGAAGCCGCGCATGCGGAAGCGGTCCGCAGTGCGGTTGAACGAGGTCGCGCTGGCGGTGAACCCTGGCGTGTAGCTCAGCGCCTGGGCCAACGTTTCCGCCTGGCGGTCGCGGATCTCGTCGCTCGTCACCACCGACAGCGACTGCGGCGTCTCGGTGATCGGCGTGTCAGTCTTGGTAGCGCTCATGTTGCGTTTGGCTACATAGCCGACCACATGTTCGGTGGGCTGCTCAACGCTTTGCCCGGTAACGTTGATGGCATCAATCTCCAACGGCGCAGCCGTGGCTGCCGGGTTGGTCTCAGCGGCATGCAGGCTGCCCGAGCCCAGGCTGGCAATGGCCAGTGCTAGCGCGGTAATGCTGAAGGCTGGGCGTCGGGCGAAACGTTCGTGGCTTAGGTGCGTAACCTGGCGCATGGCGAAGGTACATCCTCTGGTCTTCTGGTATGTGTGCGCAATGCGGAGGACTTTCTGTGTTCCTTCACGCCAGTGCGCCGTGGCAGTCAGCAATAGCGCGCGAACTCTACATCTAAATGAGAAATATTTGTACTAGCTCACGCGTTATTGTCATCACCAAGATATTACTGCAAGCTAATGCGCATAAATGTTCAAGGCCTGGACGCTGCCCGATAGGCAATGTCCGCCCTGAGCTGGACGAGATTCGCGGTGAACCCGCATGCCCGGCAATCTGCGCTGGCTCTGAGCCAAGAGGGCGCTGGCGCGGTGGTTCGAATTCGAGTGTGTATGCATGTTGAAAGCGATGGGGCTTCATCTTCAATTCGACGAATTGAAGGTGCTCGATGACATCAGTCTGACCATTCACGAAGGCTGCTTTACCGCATTGATCGGGGCCAATGGTTGTGGCAAGACCACGTTGCTGAACGTGCTGGCGCGCATGCTACGCCCGGCCAGCGGCGACGTACTGCTGCAGGGGAAGCCTCACGTTCAGCTCTCGCGACGTGATCTGGCCAGGCAAATAGCGCTGTTGCCGCAACGCACCGCTTCGCCTGCCGGGATAACCGTGCGCGAGCTGGTCATGCAGGGGCGCTACCCCTGGCAAAGCTGGTGGCAGCAGTGGAGTGACGCCGATCAGCAGGCGATCGACCGCGCCGTGGCACTGGCCGACGTCGGCATGCTGCTGGACCGCACCCTGACCAGCCTGTCCGGAGGGCAGTTACAGCGCTGCTGGATTGCCATGACTCTGGCGCAGGAGACCCCGGTCATCCTGCTCGACGAGCCCACCACCTTTCTCGACATCGCTCATCAGATCGCCTTGCTCGAATTGCTCGCCGATCTGCGTGACCAGGGACGCACTGTCGTCGCGGTTCTGCATGACCTCAACCAGGCCGCGCGCTACGCCGATCAACTGGTGATGTTGCGCCAGGGCAAGGTGCACGCCCAGGGCACGCCCGCCGAGGTCTTCACTGCGGCCAACCTCAAGGCGGTGTTCGATCTGGATGCGCATATTCTCATCGATCCACATTCCGGTGATCCTCTGTGCGTGCCGGCTTCGCCTGCGCGCATTCGCGCACTCCACAGCCAGGTAGACCGATGACGGGTGGGTGGCGCTGGTCGATCTGGTTATCGATCTTGATCGGCATCGGTCTGGCGTCGACGCTGCACCTGGCCGTGGGGGCCAAGTCGATCCCCTGGAGCGATGTTTGGCAGGCGCTGTTGGCGTATGACCCGAGTAATTCTGATCACAGTGTCATCCGCGGTTCGCGCCTGCCGCGCCTGTGGGTGGCGATGGTTGTGGGCGCCTGCCTGGGGCTGGCCGGCACGGTGATGCAGGCGGTGGGCGACAATCCATTAGCCGACCCGGGCATCCTCGGCATCAACAGTGGTGCGGCCTTGTTCGTGGTGATTGGCTTGCTGGTGCTACCCGGCAACGACATGACCATGATTCCCCTGTTTGCCTTCAGCGGCGCTCTGGTGGCCGCCATCGGCGTCATGCTGCTGGCCGGGCGCACGCCCAATCCGGTGCGCCTGACGCTTTCGGGAGCGATGATGGCCGCGCTGTTCGGCGCCATCACCGCGATTCTGCTGCTGCTCGATCAGCAGGGGCTGGACAGCCTGCGTCGCTGGCTGACCGGCTCGCTGGGTATCAGCGGGGCAAACCTGCCAAGCTGGCTCTGGCCCTACCTGATCGCCGGCATGTTGCTTTGCCTGCTCAATGTGCGGGCGTTGAATGCCTATCGGCTGGGCGCGCAGGTGGCCTCCAGCATGGGCGTCAACCTGTTGCGGATGCGGCTGTTGAGTTTGGCGGCCGTGGTGCTGCTGTCCGGTTGTGCGGTGGCGTTGGCTGGCCCCATCGGTTTTGTCGGGCTGGTAGTGCCCCATGCGGCGCGGCTGCTGGTTGGCCACGACCTGCGGCAGCTAATGCTGGCCGCGCCGCTGCTGGGCGGCTTGCTGCTGGTGCTGGCCGATATAGTGGCGCGCACCCTCGTGAGCCCGTACGAACTCAATACCGGCATCGTCACCGCGCTGATTGGCGGCCCGGTATTCGTCGCGCTGGTACTGAGGAAGCTCAAGTGAGTCGCTGGCTGACTACGCCAAGGCGTTGCCCCGGGTTGCCCTGGGTCGGCCGACCCATCGATGTGCTGGCGGCGTTGGTGCTGCTCTTGTTGCTGATGGGCCTAACGTTGTACGCGGCGAGCGTAGGCAGCTACACGACGGGCATGGCTCAGCTCTGGCAGAGCCTGTTCGCCGATGATGAGACGGCGCTGGCGGCCAGCGTGCTGTGGGAGTTGCGTCTGCCGCGCATCCTGCTGGCGATACTCGGGGGCGCGGCGATGGCTCTGGCTGGCGTGTTGATGCAGTCACTGACGCGTAACCCACTGGCTGCGCCGGGATTGGTCGGGGTGGAGGCGGGCGCCAGCGTCACCATGCTGCTGATCCTGGTGCTGTGGCCGGAGGCCTTGCCGCTGTCGCTCTATCCCCTGGCAGCGTTGCTCGGCGGTCTGGCGGTGGCGCTGTTTATCGTCGCGCTATCCTGGCGCGGCGGCATTGCCCCGCTGCGTCTGATTCTGGTCGGCGTGGGGCTCACGGCCATGCTCGGTGCCGTCGCCGATCTGCTGATCACCTACGGCAATATCGATCGGGTCGAATCGGCGCTGATGTGGCTTGGCGGCAGCCTGCATCGCAGTGGTTGGCCGCAAGTGCAGAGCCTGCTGATCTGGCTGCTGGTGGCGGGCACGCCCCTGTTGTTCTGTCATCGCCAGCTCAATCTCCTGCAACTGGGCGAGAGCGTGGCGCTCAGTCGCGGCCTGAATGCACCGGTGATAATGCTCTTGCTGTTGCTGTGCAGCGTCACGTTGACGGCGGCAACGGTGGCCAATATCGGCGTGATGACCTTCGTTGGTCTGGTCGCGCCGCACCTGGCGCGGCAGTTGTGCGGTGACCGGCATGGCGCATTGTTGCCGCTGTCGGCCCTGTTCGGGGCCGTACTGGTTCTGCTGGGTGACACTTTGGGGCGCGGCTTGCTGCCGCCGTTGCAACTGCCGGCCGGTCTGGTGGTGGCGATTATCGGTGCGCCTTATCTGTTGGTTTTGCTGGCGCGGCAACGCAACCGTTGACGCGTGGTCACTTAAGGATATGACGAAGATGTTGGTGAAGTTCAAAGCCCTTTCCCTGATAGCCTGTGTACTGTTGGGCCTGAGTTCGATGCACGCTGTCGCCGCCGAAACCCGTGTCTTCGAGAACCGTTTCGGCCGTGTCGAAGTGCCCGTCGCACCGCGTTGCGTGGTCTCCCTGCATGACCTCAGTCTGACCACCCAACTGCTCGAACTGGGCATAACCCCGTGCGGGTCCACGGGGCGCAAGAAGATGTTCTCGGACGCGTTGTTCCGTGGCGCTCAGCAGCGCTTCGATGTCTCCGGTATTCGCTATGTGGGTTCGCACCAGTCGCCCGATCTCGAGGCCATCGCGGCGCTCAAGCCTGACCTGATCATCGGACTGTCCTATCACCAGGACCTGAAAGAGCGCCTCAGCCGCATTGCCCCGGTGGTGCTGCTGCCGGCGCGCGAGACCGACATCAAGACTTACGCCAAGGAGCTGGCCGAACTGGTAGGCAAGCAGCAGCGCTACCAGAAGCTGCTGAACGAATACGAATGGATCGTCGGCGAATTCGCCAAGCGGGTGAAGGAGCCGGGGCGTATCACGGTAACCACCCTGGAGGTCTATCCGGACGGTTTCCAGCTGATCGGCCGTTCCGGCATGGATGACGTAATCGCCGATTTCGGCCTGGGGCGCGTGTCGGCCTTCAAGGAGGCGCGTCAGAACGTGCCTTATAGCCTGGAGCGCATTGGCGACTTCGACAGTGATTTCATCATCGATACCTATGAGGAAATGCTCGGTTCGCAGGCTGGCACCGAGGCCTTCCGCCGTTCGCCGCAGTGGCAGAACCTGTTCGCGGTGAAGAACCATCAGTTCCTGTATTTCAACCGAAGTCGTTTTGCCGACACCATGCAGGGCATGATCGGCTCGGCCTACCTGCTGCTGTCGCATATTGGCGAGCGCGATTACAACCTGCAGGAAAAGTGATCCATCCAGCCTGGGTAAGCGGCTGCGGCCGCGCAGGTGATGGCTAAATAGTGCCCAGGACCTTATGTTTAAGTAATATTAATTCCTGTTTGATAATGAGTCGGTTTTGCGATAATTTTGTGCCCCTCGTCAGTAGCACCAAGGAGCGCAGATGCTTACCGATTTGCTCAACCGCGCAAACCATTCACTCGATGAGGTTCAGGCGGGTGTCGAGGGACCGCTGCCCTTTGTGTTGCGGGCCCCTGTGCCAGGCGACTCCTGGCGTGATCACGCAGAGCTGATCCGGCGTGCCGCCGACAGCAACCTGCAGACCACCGGTGGCATCCTCTTTCGCGATTTCGCCTTTCGCGACGCTAACGACTTCGAGGAGTTCGCCCGCTGTTTCGGTCACGAACTGCTGACCTACGACTACGCCTCCACGCCACGCACCAAACTCAACAGCCGCGTGTATACGTCGACCGAATACCCCGCCCACCAGGTCATTCCGCTGCACAACGAGCAGTCCTACTCGTTGAACTGGCCGATGAAAATCTGGTTTCACTGCATCCAGACCGCGCCGGTCGGCGGTGAGACGCCCATCGCCGACAGTCGCCTGGTCTACCAGCGCATCGATCCCGCCATCCGCCAGCGTTTCGCCGACAAGCGCCTGATGTACGTGCGCAACTATGGCAATGGTCTGGATCTCTCCTGGCAGCAGGCGTTCAGCACCGAGGATCGCAGCGAGGTCGAGCGCTTCTGTCGGCTCAACCACATCGACTTCGAGTGGAAGGACGACGGCGAGCTGCGCACGCGCCAGGTCTGCCAGGCCGTCGCGCAGCACCCGGTCACCGGGGAGTGGGTCTGGTTCAACCAGGCGCATCTGTTCCACATCTCCAACCTCCCCGAAGCGCTGCGCGAAACGCTGGTGTCGATCGTCGGCGAGGAGGGCGTGCCGCGTAACGTCTTCTACGGTGATGGCTCGCCCATCGAGCTGGAGGCGCTGGAGCATGTGCGCGATGTCCTGCAGCGCACCCAGATCAGCTTCCCCTGGCAGGCGGGCGATGTGCTGATGCTCGACAACATGCTGGTCGCCCATGGCCGCTCCACCTTTCAGGGGGCACGCAAGGTGGTGGTGGCCATGGCTGAGCCCGCCTCGGCCGTCTGACGCTGAATAATCCTCGAAGCCACTGCCAGGGTGGCTGACCTCGAATCCGCACGATGAAGGACGACACATGCTCGATCGCTTGATGCATGACTGCTGGCTGCGCGGTATCCGCCTGTCCGCGAGCGAAGGCCGCCTGATGATTTCCACGGGCTTGCCTGAGGCTCTGAGTACCGAGTTGGAGCGTGAGCTGCACGTGCGCAGTGCGGAAATTCTGCCCTGGTTGGCGCGTCACCCTGACTACTTCCAGGCGCGCCCGCTCAACGATAACGAGCGGGCCCTGTGGTTCCTGCAGCGTATGGAGCCCGGCAGTTGCGCCTACAACATCGCCCTGGCCGGGCGTATCAGACCGCATTACCTCTGGGCAGATCTGCCGCATCGTCTGGAGCGGGCCTGGCAGACGGTGCAGCAGCGTTATCCGCACCTGTGCAGCGCCTATGTCGAACGTGATGACGAGTTGCTGCAGTGGGACAGCCGCCCGCAGCCCACCTCATTGCAATGCGAAATCCGGCAGGACGCGGATGCCGCCAGTGTGCAGCAACGTGTCATTGAGTTGGCCGACAAACCCTTCGATCTGGCTGCCGGTGAGGTCAGCCGACTGGTGCTGTTGAGCAACCAGTCGGGCGACCGTGTCGAGCATACGCTGCTGCTGGGCATCCACCATATCGCTTCCGACCTGACCACGTTCGACGTGCTGTTCGGTGAGCTGTTCGCCCTGGTCGATGGCGACGTGCTTGCTGATGTCGACCCCGAGGCCTATCGCAACTGGGGCAGCGCGTTGTACCTGCGCAGCGAGGCGATCGAGGCCGAGGAACTGACCTGGTGGCAGGCGCAACTGGCCGAAGCGCCGGCGCTGGACCTGCCCATCGACTTCGCCCGTGGCAGCACCCAGGGCTTCGAGGGCGCAGAGCTGTCGTTTCATTTCGGCGCGGACAACAGCGAGCGGCTGCGTGCGGTCGCCAAACGCCTGGGCGTGACGCCCTACGTCTATTGGTTCTCACTGTTCCAGCAATTTCTCGGGGTGCTGTCCGGGCAGGATGATTTCGTTCTCGGTACGCCCAGTGGCTGGCGCCTGAAGCGCGAGCAGGCTGAACTGCCGGGTTATCTGGTCAACCCGTTGCCGGTGCGCTGCCGTTTGCGCCGTGACCTGTCCAGTGCTGAGTGGGCCAAGCAGGTGGCGGCCACTGTCCGGCAGACCTTGCGCCATCGTCACTATCCCTTCGCGCGCCTGGCCAAGCATCTGGATCTGCCGCGGCAAATGGGCCGGGCACCGGTGTTCCAGCACATGTTCACGCTGAACAAGGAGCGTGACGTGCCGTTCGAGCGCTACATCGAGCGCATGATTGGCGAGCAGCGTGGTGCGGCCCACGAATTGAACCTGGTGATCATCGATGACCTGCCCGAGTTCGTCGGGCGCTGGCGTTACAGCAAGGCGCTGTATCGGCGCGAGAGCGTCGAGCGCTTCCAGGCGCAGTTCATTGCCCTGGTCATGGCGGCCCTGGAGCAGCCGGACGTGCCGTTTGCCGAATTGGACTGGCTGCCTCTCGACCAGCGTTCGCAATTGTCTGGCGAATGCCTGCCGGTACCGGAAGAGAGCGCCTGGAACGCTTTTGCCAAACACTGCATGGAGAGGCCCCAGGCCATCGCCCTGGAGGATCAGCAGGGACAACTGAGTTATGCCGAACTGGCCAGGGCCGTGGTCGCCCGTGGCGAGCGCCTGCACGGTTCGCTGAGTGCGAGCGGTGATCGGGTTGCCCTTTGCCTGCCGCGCAGCCGCGAACTGGTGATGCACATGCTCGCCGCCTGGCAGTGCGGCGCGACCTATCTGGCCCTCGACCCGCAGTGGCCCGCGTCGCGTCTGCAGGATATTTGCCTGGATGCAACGCCCAGTGTCTACGTGGGTGAGGGCGAACGGCCAAACTGGTTACCGACGCAGGTGCAGTGGCTGGCCGTGCCGGTCGAGGCGCT
>NZ_CVTX01000136.1:59517-61741 GCF_900005715.1 Pseudomonas sp. 34 E 7 | reverse complement strand
AGGTATTCGCGCAGTTGCTCGACCATTTCACTCTGGGTGCTCAATGGCATCAATAACACCCGTAGCTTCTGCGCGAGCAATTCCCAGCGGGCGATGCGCGCTTCGGCCTGGGCCTTGTAGGCCTGGCGCAAATCGAAATTGAGCGTGTCCAGTTCCAGTTGCGCGCCGCGTTGCGCAAAGCGCAGCAAGCCGGCGGCGGGCAGGGCGTGGTCCAGTGGGTCGGAGATGGGCAACAGCAGCAGGTCGCAGTGGCGCGACAGCAGGCTCAACTGTTGCTCGGCGCCCTCTGTGAGCGCTCGTTCATCACAGATCACAATGCCCAGGCTGCCCGGGCGCAGCACTTCGCGGCCACGGCGCAGGGCCATGCCCAGCGCGTCGGCTTCAGGAAGGCTCTCGGTGGTGAGGCTCTGGTTGACCCGCACCAGGCGGTTGAGCAGTTGCAGCAGGCTTTTCTTGCTGCGCCGGGGTTTGATTTCGTAGTGCTCGCTGTCGCCGAACACCAGGCCGCCCACGCGGTCGTTATGCCCCAGTGCCGCCCAGCCGATCAGGCTGGCGGCTTGTGCGGCGAGCACCGACTTGAACATCTGCCCCGAGCCGAAAAACAGCCGGCAGCTTTGCTCGACCATGATGAAAATCGGCCGTTCGCGCTCTTCGTGGAACAGCTTGGTGTGGGGCTCCTGGGTACGCGCCGTCACGCGCCAGTCGATGGTGCGCACGTCGTCCCCGGCCTGATACACACGCACCTGGTCGAAATCCACACCGCGCCCGCGCAGCTTGGAGTGGTGCAGGCCGATCAACGGGCTGCGCTGGCCGGGGGTGGAAAACAATTGCACTTCCCGCACGCGATGGCGCATCTCGATCAATTCACTGAGCGTGACGTGGATACCCGCGCTCGCGTTCATCGACTTCAAGCGACGGCAACGACGTCAAGGATGCGTTGCACCACACGGTCCTGGTCTACACCCGCGGCCTCGGCTTCGAACGACAGGATGATGCGGTGGCGCAAGACGTCGAACAATACCGCCTGGATATCCTCGGGGCTGACGAAGTCGCGACCGGCCAGCCAGGCATGGGCACGCGCGCAGCGGTCCAGGGCGATGGAGCCGCGCGGGCTGGCGCCATAGGCAATCCACTCGGCCATCTCCGGGTCGAACTTGGCCGGAGTGCGCGTGGCCATGACCAGTTGCACCAGGTATTCCTCCACCGCATCGGCCATGTACAGGCCGAGGATTTCCTTGCGCGCGGCAAAGATCGCCTGCTGGCTGACGCGGCGCTCGGGCTTGGTTTCACCGTTGAGCGCTTCGCCACGGGCCTGTTGCAGGATGCGCCGTTCGACGGCGGCATCCGGGAAGCCGATCTTGACGTGCATCAGGAAGCGGTCGAGCTGGGCCTCAGGCAACGGGTAGGTGCCTTCCTGCTCGATGGGGTTCTGCGTGGCCATGACCAGAAACAGTGGCGACAGCTCGTAAGTGCTGCGCCCCACGCTGACCTGGCGCTCGGCCATGGCTTCGAGCAACGCCGACTGGACCTTGGCCGGCGCACGGTTGATTTCGTCCGCCAGCACCAGGTTGTGAAAGATCGGGCCTTGCTGGAACACGAAGCTGCCGGTTTCCGGACGATAGATTTCGGTACCGGTGATGTCGGCGGGCAACAGGTCGGGGGTGAACTGGATACGATGGAACTGCGCTTCGATGCCTTCAGCCAGCTCTTTGATGGCCTTGGTCTTGGCCAGGCCCGGTGCGCCTTCGACCAGCATATGGCCGTCGGCGAGCAGGGCGATCAGCAGGCGATCGATGAGTTTTTCCTGGCCGAGAATCTGCGTAGAAAGAAAGGTTCGCAGCGCTAGCAGCGCTTCACGATGTTCCATCGATGACGGTTCCTGGAAAAGATGAGCCTGGGTGTCAGGAAAAAACACCGGCCTGGGGGGCTTACTTTAATGCATCGCGGGGTGTGGCGACTAACGGCGTGACGGGTATTTTTGGCAAAACTTGTAGGAATTTTGTGTAGGGGGGCTTGCTCCGGTGACGGCCGCACAGCCAACGCGTATCTACCTGACGCTCCGAGGTCCAAATGTGGGAGGGGGCTTGCCCCCGATGGCGGCCTCAGGGCCAGCCAGTATCTTGGATCAGACCGAGTACATATCCATTATTTAGGTAACGGCTGCTAATGGTTCCGCTTTTACAGCGGCTCACTTTTGAAAAGCGCAAAAGTAAGCAAAACGCTC
>NZ_CVTX01000136.1:17272-59213 GCF_900005715.1 Pseudomonas sp. 34 E 7 | reverse complement strand
CTATGCCAGTCAGTTAAGCGTACACCGCCCTCTGTAGGAGCGAGGGGGGCGCCTAGCTCTTGCTCGCGAAAAACGTCAACGATAACGCGTGCTTTCTGAGTGAACGCGGTGCCTGTGAGTTTTTCGCGAGCAAGCTCGCTCCTACAGTATTAGGGCAAGCGCCTCCCACAGTTGGTCTTCTGTGTGTTGAAGACTTTGATCGGGGCAAGCTCTCATGCCAGTCAGTCAAGCGTGCACGCCGTCTGTAGGAGCGAGCTTGCTCGCGAAAAACGTCAACGATAACGCGTGCTTCTTGGATGAACGCGGTGCCTGTGAGTTTTTCGCGAGCAAGCTCGCTCCTACAGTATCAGGGCAAGCGGCCTCCTTCGGTGCCGCTTAAATCCGGGTGAAGGTGCCGGTGCCTTTGAGGATGTTCTGCAGGGTCTGCTCGACCTCGGCCAGGTCGGATGCGGCCGTGGCATGCGTGATCTCAAGGTGGTCCTTGCCCCCCAGCGAATCGGCATCGCCGGCGGCGAGTTCGATCCGCAGGGTCGTGGCCCCCAGGGTGATTTTCAGCCCGGCCAGCGTCGACGGCTCGTAATCCCAGGTCAACTCCACGTCGTCTTCGTCCGGGTAACGGCTGAGCATGAACATCTCGCCGTTCTTGCCGTGGCAGCAGAGCATGGCCATGTTGTCTTCTTCGTCGTCGCACGGGGTGGCCATCAGGGCGTCGGTTTTCAGCTGCAGCATGGGGAATCCTGTGTGGAGGAGGGGCGTTTGCGCCGGGTGATTGTGCCATTGCGGCGAATTTTATGCTGCGCGATGTGTCAGACTGGGATGCATGACCTGACGAGCAGTGTCGGTCATTTCCGGTACTCGTGGGTCTGAAAGCAGCCGGTTTTCATCCGGAAAAACCCGGTTGCCCAAGTTGCAACCCCACACCTGCTTGCCGATGACCGAATATGTCGCAGCATCGCAAGCAGCGCGCTTCCCACACTCGTTAAGCTGCGCAACGGATGTGCTCCGTGCCAGGCGCCTGACCTGCCCGTCGTACCGTCACCCGGCAAGGTGCGCATCCGGTGGAAGTTGTATGTGACCTGACTGTCTTGTCCAGCTTCACCCACCTGTCACTCTGAATCGTTTATCGTGACCGACGAACAGAGCTGACGGTCTCCCCGCAGGGGGATAACACGCGACGCTTCCATCAATAACAAGCCCAAGCGGAGTACCACAGATGGCGTTCTTCACCGCAGCCAGCAAGGCCGACTTCCAGCACCAACTGCAAGCGGCACTGGCGCAGCACATCAGTGAACAGGCACTGCCACAAGTGGCGCTGTTCGCTGAGCAATTCTTCGGCATCATTTCCCTGGACGAACTGACCCAGCGTCGCCTTTCCGACCTGGCCGGTTGCACCCTGTCTGCCTGGCGCCTGCTTGAGCGCTTCGATCACACCCAACCGCAAGTGCGGGTCTACAACCCCGATTACGAACGTCATGGCTGGCAATCGACCCACACTGCGGTCGAAGTGCTGCACCATGACCTGCCCTTCCTGGTCGACTCGGTGCGTACCGAGCTCAACCGCCGCGGCTACAGCATCCACACCCTGCAAACCACCGTGCTCAGTGTGCGCCGTGGCAGCAAGGGCGAACTGCTGGAAGTGCTGCCCAAGGGCACCCAGGGCGAAGGCATCCTGCAAGAATCGCTGATGTACCTGGAAATCGACCGCTGCGCCAACGCCGCCGAGCTGAACGTGCTGAGCAAAGAGCTCGAGCAGGTGCTGGGCGAAGTGCGCGTGGCCGTGGCCGATTTCGAACCGATGAAAGCCAAGGTCCAGGACCTGCTGGCCGGTATCGACGCCAGCGCTTTCGCTATCGACGGCGAAGAAAAAGCCGAGATCAAGAATTTCCTCGAGTGGCTGGTGGGCAACCACTTCACCTTCCTGGGCTATGAAGAGTTCGTGGTACGTGACGAGGCGGACGGCGGTCATATCGAATATGACGCCGACTCCTTCCTCGGTCTGACCAAGTTGCTGCGCGCCGGCCTCACCGCCGAAGACCTGCGCATCGAAGACTACGCCGTGGCCTACCTGCGCGAACCGACCGTGCTGTCGTTCGCCAAGGCTGCCCACCCGAGCCGCGTACACCGCCCGGCGTATCCGGACTATGTGTCGATCCGCGAAATCAGCGCCGACGGCAAGGTCATCAAGGAACACCGCTTCATGGGCCTGTATACCTCCTCGGTGTATGGCGAAAGCGTGCGGGTGATTCCTTACATCCGCCGCAAAGTCGCGGAAATCGAGCGTCGCTCGGGCTTCCAGGCCAAGGCGCACCTGGGCAAGGAACTGGCCCAGGTGGTTGAAGTGCTGCCCCGTGACGACCTGTTCCAGACCCCGGTCGATGAGCTGTTCAGCACGGTGATGTCGATCGTGCAGATCCAGGAACGCAACAAGATCCGCGTGTTCCTGCGCAAAGACCCGTACGGCCGTTTCTGCTACTGCCTGGCCTACGTGCCACGCGACATCTATTCCACCGAAGTGCGCCAGAAAATCCAGCAAGTGCTGATGGATCGCCTGAAAGCCTCGGACTGCGAGTTCTGGACCTTCTTCTCCGAGTCCGTGCTGGCCCGCGTACAACTGATTCTGCGGGTCGACCCGAAGAACCGCCTGGACATCGACCCGCTGCAACTGGAAAAGGAAGTGGTACAGGCCTGCCGCAGCTGGCAGGACGACTACGCCAGCCTGGTGGTGGAAAGCTTCGGCGAAGCCCACGGCACCAACGTGCTGGCGGATTTCCCCAAAGGCTTCCCGGCCGGTTACCGCGAGCGTTTCGCCGCGCATTCGGCCGTGGTCGACATGCAGCACCTCAACAGCCTGACCGAAGCCAACCCGCTGGTGATGAGCTTCTATCAGCCGCTGGGCCAGGTCTCCGGCCAGCGTGAGCTGCATTGCAAGCTCTACCACGCCGACACCCCGCTGGCGCTGTCCGACGTGCTGCCGATCCTGGAGAACCTGGGCCTGCGCGTGCTGGGCGAATTCCCGTACCGCCTGCGCCATGCCAATGGCCGCGAGTTCTGGATCCATGATTTCGCGTTCATCGCCGCCGAAGGCGTGAACCTGGATATCTCGCAGCTCAACGACACCCTGCAGGATGCCTTCGTACACATCGTTCACGGCGATGCCGAGAACGATGCGTTCAACCGCCTGGTACTCACCGCCGGCCTGCCATGGCGTGACGTGGCGCTGCTGCGCGCTTACGCCCGTTACCTCAAGCAGATCCGCCTGGGCTTCGACCTCGGCTACATCGCCAGCACCCTGAACAACCACACCGACATCGCCCGCGAGTTGACCCGGTTGTTCAAGACCCGCTTCTACCTGGCGCGCAAGCTCACCGCCGACGACCTGGAAGACAAGCAGCAACGCCTGGAACAAGCGATCCTCGCCGCCCTGGACGATGTTCAGGTGCTCAACGAAGACCGCATCCTGCGTCGCTATCTGGACCTGATCAAGGCGACCCTGCGCACCAACTTCTACCAGACCGACGCCAACGGCCAGAACAAGTCGTACTTCAGCTTCAAGTTCAACCCGCATGCGATCCCCGAGCTGCCCAAGCCGGTGCCGAAGTTCGAGATCTTCGTCTACTCGCCACGCGTCGAAGGCGTGCACCTGCGCTTTGGCAACGTCGCCCGTGGCGGCCTGCGCTGGTCTGACCGGGAAGAAGACTTCCGTACCGAAGTGCTCGGCCTGGTAAAAGCCCAGCAGGTGAAGAACTCGGTGATCGTGCCCGTAGGCGCCAAGGGTGGCTTCCTGCCGCGTCGCCTGCCCTTGGGCGGCAGCCGTGACGAGATCGCGGCCGAGGGCATCGCCTGCTACCGCATCTTCATTTCCGGCCTGTTGGACATCACCGACAACCTGAAGGATGGCGCCCTGGTGCCGCCGGCCAACGTTGTGCGTCATGACAACGATGACCCGTACCTGGTGGTGGCAGCGGACAAGGGCACTGCGACCTTCTCCGATATCGCCAACGGCATCGCCATCGACTACGGCTTCTGGCTGGGCGATGCGTTCGCCTCCGGTGGTTCGGCCGGTTACGACCACAAGAAAATGGGCATCACCGCCAAGGGCGCGTGGGTCGGTGTGCAGCGTCACTTCCGTGAGCGCGGCATCAATGTGCAGGAAGACAGCATCACCGTGGTGGGCGTCGGCGATATGGCCGGTGACGTGTTCGGTAACGGCTTGCTGATGTCCGACAAGCTGCAACTGGTCGCGGCCTTCAACCACCTGCACATCTTCATCGACCCGAACCCGAACCCGGCCACCAGCTTCGTCGAGCGCCAGCGCCTGTTCGAGCTGCCGCGTTCGGCCTGGACCGACTACGACACCAGCATCATGTCCGAAGGCGGCGGGATCTTCTCGCGCAGTGCCAAGAGCATTGCCATCTCGGCGCAGATGAAAGAACGCTTCGACATCCAGGCCGACAAGCTGACCCCGACCGAACTGCTCAACGCCTTGCTCAAGGCACCGGTGGACCTGTTGTGGAACGGCGGTATCGGCACCTACGTCAAGGCCAGCACCGAGAGCCACGCCGATGTGGGCGACAAGGCCAACGACGCGCTGCGCGTCAACGGCAACGAGCTGCGCTGCAAAGTGGTGGGCGAGGGCGGCAACCTGGGCATGACCCAACTGGGCCGTGTCGAGTTCGGCCTCAATGGCGGCGGTTCCAACACCGACTTCATCGACAACGCCGGCGGCGTGGACTGCTCCGACCACGAAGTGAACATCAAGATCCTGCTTAACGAAGTGGTGCAGGCCGGTGACATGACCGACAAGCAGCGCAACCAGTTGCTGGCGAGCATGACCGACGAAGTCGGCAACCTGGTGCTGGGCAACAACTACAAACAGACCCAGGCCCTGTCCCTGGCCGCGCGCAAGGCTTACGAGCGCGCCGCCGAGTACAAGCGCCTGATGAGCGACCTGGAAGGCCGTGGCAAGCTGGACCGCGCCATCGAGTACCTGCCGACCGAGGAGCAACTGGTCGAGCGCGCCTCGACCGGCAAGGGCCTGACGCGTCCGGAGCTGTCGGTGTTGATCTCCTACAGCAAGATCGACCTCAAGGAAGCGCTGCTCAAGTCCCAGGTGCCGGATGACGAGTACCTGACCCGTGACATGGAGACCGCGTTCCCGCCGAGCCTGGTGGCCAAGTTCTCCGAGGCCATGCGCCGTCACCGCCTCAAGCGCGAGATTGTCAGCACCCAGATCGCCAACGACCTGGTCAACCACATGGGCATCACCTTCGTGCAGCGACTCAAAGAGTCGACCGGCATGAGTCCGGCGAACGTGGCCGGCGCCTATGTGATTGTGCGTGACATCTTCCATCTCCCGCACTGGTTCCGTCAGATCGAAGCCCTGGACCACCAGGTTTCGGCCGACGTGCAACTGGAGCTGATGGACGAACTGATGCGCCTGGGCCGTCGCGCCACGCGCTGGTTCCTGCGCAGTCGTCGCAACGAACAGGACGCCGGGCGTGATACCGCGCACTTCGGTCCGCACCTGGCGGCGCTGGGTCTCAAGCTCGATGAACTGCTTGAAGGCCCGACTCGTGAAGGCTGGCAGAACCGTTACCAGGCCTACACCCAGGCCGGCGTACCGGAGTTGTTGGCGCGCATGGTTGCAGGCACTACCCACCTGTACACCCTGCTGCCGATCATCGAAGCCGCCGACGTGACCGGGCATGACGCCGCCGAAGTGGCCAAGGCCTACTTCGCCGTCGGCAGCGCGCTGGACCTGCCGTGGTACCTGCAGCAGATCAGCGACCTGCCGGTGGGCAACAACTGGCAGGCCCAGGCCCGCGAAGCCTTCCGCGACGACGTGGACTGGCAGCAACGGGCGATCACCATTTCGGTCCTGCAAATGGCCGACGCGCCGCAGGACATGGAAGCCCGCGTGGCCCTGTGGCTTGAGCAGCATCAGGACATGGCGGATCGCTGGCGCGCGATGATGGTGGAAATCCGTGCTGCGGTCGGCACGGACTACGCCATGTACGCGGTGGCCAACCGTGAGTTGCTGGACCTGGCGTTGAGTGGTCAGTCGGTGTTGCAGCCGGCGTGATCGAGCGGTAATGAAGAGGCCCCGTATCGCAGGATACGGGGCCTTTTTTATCGGTGGGGGGCACGCTTCTCCCCGGATATCGGTGTCACCAGCCGAGAATGACCAGCGGTTCGAGCACCTGGAATACCCGCGTAATGGTTCCCCGCAGTTGCGCCAGGATGATGTCGCTTTCGGCGGTGTCCTGCATTTGATGCTTGATGGCCTGATAATCGTCTTCGACCGATGGCAGGGGCAATGCGCCATCTACCTTGGTCAGGACCAGCTTCAACAACGCACAGGCCTTGGGCAGATTACGTTCAAGTCCGTAGGTGCGGTGTACCCGATTCTTGTCCTGCGACAAGCCTGCCAGCGCATACGCGTACTCCAGCAGCCCATCGAGCTGGCCCATCATTGCCAGTTGGATAATCCTTTTTTGTTTTTCCTCAACACTGACCGCTTCGTCGGTGGTAAAGGCCAACTCGTACACTGCCTTTGGATAACCCTTGTCCGCCGCTCGTTGAGTCAGTTCCACGATCAGTGCCTGGCGTTCCAGGCGATTGGGTATCAGTTCCGGTCGTTTGGCGTAGGCGTCTTTCAGTTCGTATATCGCTGCGATGTCGCCTTGATCAGCGGCTTTTTTCAGCCACTGCACGTCGTTGGTCAGCGTATACAGACAACGCTGTGCCGAGGGCGTATCGGCAAGGGGTGGTGTGGTTGCCAGCGTCCTGGCTCTGGCCAGGGATTCGCTGTCGCCCAAGCGCAGCAATGCTGGAATATGGTCTTGAGCGGCCGCCAGTCGCAGCCATTTGGCGGTCGCCTCGCTGACAAGGCGAAAGCCGCCGTCCAGGCGCGTTTCGCAGGTGGCCATGGCGTATTGCGATTCCACGTCGCCTGCGGCGCCGGCGATGGTCAGATGAAACCTCGCCTTGTCATAACTGCCCAGTGCGTAAAGGCCAAGCCCGATCTGCTTGGCTGTTGCATTGAGTTCAGTCAAGGCTGTGTTGACCTCGGCCGGGAGTGCTGCGGACTGCTCTTTCAACTGCTTGAGCAGGTTGAACAGTGAGATTCGGGTTTGTGATTCGATGGACATGGTTCGTACCTGTGATAAGCACTGAAATTGTGCGAGACACAGGTTATGCAGAGCGTGTGGGGCCAAGGTGCTAATTACTTGACGCGCTGTGGCTGGCCACCTTGCCTGTGAGAGGCGGTGCGCTCCCACAGGTTGATCGTTATGCAGGTCGGATCAGTGGTTTTTCAAGAGCTGTGTTTCCAGGTGGTCCAGGTGCTGCGTCATCAGCGCTACGGCGGTGCCCGAGTCGCGCTGCGCCAGCGCATCCACAATCGCCACATGCTCCTGCCAGGCACAACAGGTGCGGGTTCGACGTTCGTACTGGGCAATGACCAGCGAGGTCAACGGCACCAGGCTATTGAGGAACTGCGCCAATGGCCCGTTCCCGGCGATAGCGGCCAGTTGTAAATGGAATTCACCGGACAACCGGATCGCCGGCCCGCGCTGGTCGCGTTCGATGCAGTCGCGTTCGCGGGCGATCAACTCGCGTAACTGGCGTACCTGTGCCCCTGTCGCCCGGGCGCAGGCCAATTGCACCACGGTCATTTCGGTCATGCGCCGGGCTTCGAGAATCTGCCGGGTTTGCTGGGCGTCCGGCGCCGCCACCTGGGCCCGCTGGTTGGGGCGCAGGATGATCACTTGCTGCTGTGACAACTTGGCCAGGACGCGGCGGATCACGCTGCGGCTCACGCCAAAGCGCTCCCCCAGGCTTTCTTCGGTGAAGCGGCTGGCGGGGGCGATGCGTTGCTCGAGAATGGCGTCGAACAGCCGTGGATAGATCTCATCTGCCGAGGGCTTCTTGCCCGGCACCCGACGCAGGCAGGGCAGGGGGTCGCGTTGCAGGGCGTGGACGTTCATGGCCTGTCTCCAATTATTCAACTGCCCAGATGGTCATCCGGGATGTTCAGGCGAATGCCCATGCGCAAGCCTTCCTGCAGGATGTGCCGACGCATTTCGGCACTGGCCAGGGCACTGTTCTTGTTGCGGATGGCGCGCACCACGGCTTCGTTTTCCTGCAGGCGTTCGGCCAGGTGCTCCGGGGAATTGCGCAACACCTGGGCGCTTTGCTTGAGCGCCGTGCTGGTCTGCTGCACCACGTTCTGGAAGATCGGGTTGGAGGTCAGGGCGAACAGTTCTTCGTGAAATTCGATGTAGGCGTTCATGCCCGCCTCGGCGTCGCCCGCATCCAGGGCTTCGCGCATGTCCATCAGGGTCAGGCGCAGTTGGCCGATTTCCTTGCTGCTGATGGATTGGGCGACCAGGCCGACGATGAAGGGTTCCAGGGTATAGCGCAGTTGCAGAATGTCTTCGAGGCTGGCATCGGCCACGGCGTCGCTCGACTGCGGCTCGCTGACGCTGGTTTCCAGCACCACCACGCCTTTGCCGGGCATGGAGCGCACCAGGCCGAGGGTTTCCAGCACGATCACCGCTTCGCGCAGGCTCGGGCGGCTGATGCCCATCTGCTCGGCCAGTTCACGCTGGCCGGGCAGCATTTCACCACGCCGCCATTGCCCGCGTGCCAGGGCGGCGCGCAGTTTTTCTACGACTGAATTGACGACGGTTGAGGTGCTGATCACGTCGATGTCTCCTTGATGTTGCGAATACGGCAGTCAATCTTGTGATGAACCAATGTGGGAGTGGGCAAGCCCCCTCCCACATTGGATTTGTGTTGTGCTTGAAAGCGGATCAGAACTCCTGATGCGCCGGCAATACCGGTTTCTTGGTCTGGAAGGCATAGCCTTGCTGACCGTCGAGTACCTTGTTGGCGCGCTGGATATCGATGTCTTTTTCCCAGCGGGCGATGGCCACGGTGGCGACGCAGTTGCCGATCAGGTTGGTCAAGGCACGGCCTATGCCCATGAACCAGTCCACCGCGAGTACCAGCACCAGGCCGACCACCGGAATCGCCGGGATGGCCGTGAGCGTGGCCGCCAGAATCACCAGGGCCGAACCCGGAATGCCGTGGGCGCCTTTGGAGGTGATCAAGGAGACCAGCAGGATCGTGAGCAGGTCGGTCATCGACAGCGGGGTGCCGGTCGCGTTGGCGATAAACACGATGGCCAGGGTCAGGTAGATCGAGAAACCGTCGAGGTTGAACGAGTAGCCGGTAGGAATCACCAGGCCCACGGTGGAGCTGCCAATCCCCAGGTGCTCCAGCTTGCGCATGATCTGCGGCAGCACCGCGTCGGACGAAGCCGTGCCCATCACGATCAGCAGTTCTTCGCGCAGGTACTTGAGCAGCGGCAGCATGCGCAGGCCCGACAAGCGCATCACCAGGCCGAGGATCAGGCCGACGAAGGCCAGGCATGTCAGGTAGAACAGGCCCACCAGGCTGCCCAGGTGTTGCAGGGAGTCCAGGCCATAGGTGCTGGTGGTGAACGCGATCGCGCCGAATACGCCGATTGGCGCCAGGCGCACGATCATGCCCATGATGCGGAAGATCACATGGCTCAGCTCGTTGATCAGCCGCGAGATGCCCGACGCCGCTTCACCCACCAGGTTCAGCGCACTGCCGAACAGCACCGAGAACAACAGCACCTGCAGCACGTTGTTGTCGGCGAAGGCACCGATTACCGAGTTGGGGATCAGGTCCATCAGGAACTGGCTGGTGCCCTTGATGTGCTGGCCCTTGTCGGCCAGTTCATTCAAGCCGGCGGACGAAAGCTGCTCAAGATGGATGTTGGCGCCGCTGCCGATGCCGGTGCTGAAGGCCATGATCAGGCCGAGCACCAGGGCGACGGTGGTCAGCACTTCGAAATAGATCACTGACTTCAAGCCAATGCGCCCGACTTTCTTCAAATCGCCGGCGCCGGAAATGCCGCTGACCACGACGCAGAATACAATCAGGCCGATCAGCATTTTGATCAGCTTGATAAAGCCGTCACCCAGGGGTTTGAGTTGCGAGGAGAATTCGGGGAGGGCCAGGCCGCAAATGACGCCTAGCATCAGGCCAATCACGACTTGCAGGAAAATCGAACGCGAGCACCATCTGAGCATGGGAGGGATCTCTATTCGGTGCCCTGGTGGTTCCAGGGCTTAATTGTTGTGGTCTTACCGGTAAGTCCAGTGCGCGGCCAGTCTACGCCCGGTTTTTTTCAAACTACAAGTAAATATTCGGTGGTCGATAGGACCCGGTCTGACCAGTGAGTCGGTAAGTACGGTGTTTGAGCGGTTGACGCCGTGGAAATTTTTTTGCGTATCATCCGCGCTCGGTACACGAGGTGATGGATGGAACAATCAGGCCTGACAACGGATGAAGCCGGGCGCACCTGCTGCGCCTGGCGTAACGCCGCGCCGCAATACCTGCATTACCACGACCATGAGTGGGGCGTGCCGGTGGCGGATGACGTCCTGCTGTACGAGAAGATTTGCCTGGAAGGTTTTCAGGCGGGGATGGCGTGGATCACCATCTTGCGCAAGCGCGAGCAGTTTCGGCGGGCGTTCGACGGCTTTGATTTTCGCAAGGTGGCGCAGTATGGCGAGGCGGATATCGAACGCTTGATGGGCGACCCGGGTATCGTGCGCAACCGGGCGAAGATTGTGTCGACTATCAACAATGCCCGCCGCGCCTGCGAACTGGTAAGTGAAAGCGGTTCGCTGGCGCGCTGGGTATGGTCTTTCGAGCCCGGCCCGCAGGAGCGCCCGGCGGTGGTGGACATGGCGTACTGGAACGCCAACCCGACCTCGCCGGCTTCGGTGCGCTTGTCCAAGGCGCTCAAGAAACGCGGTTGGACCTTTGTCGGCCCGACCACGATGTATGCGCTGATGCAGGCGCTGGGCATGGTCAATGATCACTTGGAGGGCTGCATCTGCCGAGAACGTATCGAAGCACTGCGGCATCAGTTCGAACGACCCTGAGCGCTCGCCCGCGTGCTCAGAAATATTTAAGCCAGGTGATATCCCTGCGCCGCGCCTTGAGTGCGGCGAACCATCGCGCCGGCACATACAGCGCCAGTGGCAGCACCAACGCCACCGCCCACACGGCGCCGACGCTGTCGAAACCGAAATAATTGCCGTGATTGAGCCCAAACAACGCGACACACGCGACATGAATCAGTTTGAGCACATACAGGTGCAGCAGATAAAAGAACATCGGCGCCGCGCCAAATACCGCCAGCATGCTGATCCAGCGCTTGTGCCCGGCACGTTCGAACGCCAGCAGCAACAGCAGGCCGATGCCCAGCGTCAGCGCCAGGAACAACAACGAAGGTGGATACTTGGTGACGTTGAAAAAGCTCATCACGCTCTGCACGCCGCTGTCGTAGGCCTGCCAAGGCTTGTCGCCATATCCGTTGAGTGCCCGCAACAGCACAAACCCCAGCAGTGCGCCGACGCCTGCGAGCAGCAGATAACGCTGGCGCACGGCGGGGAGCACGGTCGTCGAAAACCACGGACCGAGGCCGTAGCCCAGGGCAATCACGCCGATCCATGGCAGTACCGGGTACGTCACACGAATGCGCAGGGTGTCGGACACCTCGATAAAACTGCGCTCATGCAGGATCGACCACGCCACCTGCGCGGCCGAGCCGGGGGTGAAATGCACGCCGTCGAGCAGGTTATGCCCGGCAATCAATACCAGCGCCAAAGTAATCAGCAGCGGGCGCGGCAACCATACCAGCGCGGCGAGGGCGATCATGCTCACCCCGATCGCCCAGATAACCTGCAGATAAAGCAGGCCCGGTGGCCACTGGAAGGTCCAGGCGAAGTGCACCAGCGTGACCTCCAATACCACCAGAAACAGCCCACGCTTGAACAAAAATGCCGACACCGCGCGCCGACCCTGGTATTTCTGGCCGTACAGCCAGGCTGACATACCGGTGAGCAACACGAACACGGGCGCGCACAGATGGGCGAGGGTGCGGCTGAAAAACAGCGCGGGCTCGGTGGTGTCGATGTTCATCGGGTCGCCGACCTGGCGGTGCAGCAGGAACGTTTCGCGTGCGTGGTCGAGCAACATGAACAGGATCACCAGGCCCCGCAGGGCGTCGATGGAAAGCAGGCGTTGGCGTAGCGCAACAGCATCGGTCATGGGGCAGTTCACAAGGCTGGGAAAAAAAGAGGCGTTATCATATAACATTATTGGCGCATCGCCGCGCTGTTTAAACGAGCGTATCGGAGGCATTGATGACACACAGGAACGTCCAATCGGCCGAGGCCGTGATCGACTTCTGGAAACAGGCGGGCCCAAAGCGTTGGTTTGCCAAGGACGACGAATTCGACGCGAGCTTTCGCGAGACCTTCCACACCACCCATCTGCAGGCGGCCCGGCGCGAGCTGGAGGATTGGCTGGACACGCCCCACGGTGCGCTGGCCTTGCTGATCCTGCTGGACCAGTATCCGCGCAACGCTTTTCGTGGCACGGCGCATATGTTCGCCACCGACCCGCTGGCGCGCCTGTATGCGCGATGCATGGTGGACGCAGGATTGGATCAACTGATCGAACCCGAACTGCGCGCTTTTTGTTATTTGCCGTTTGAGCATTCGGAAGATCCGCAGGATCAGCAACGCTCCATCGCGCTTAATCAGCCTCTGGACGCCAATACCTCTCACTGGGCCCGGGAGCATGCGCGGATTATCCAGCGGTTTGGGCGCTTTCCCCATCGCAATGCGGTGTTGGCCAGAGAGACCACCGATGAAGAACGAGACTTCCTCGACGCCGGCGGATTCGCGGGTTAAGTGATCAAGCTGCACTATTCCCGCGAGGAATGGCCCCATAAAAACGCCGCATTGTCTTTATCATCGCGCATCTCGTAGCGTGAAGCCTTATTTCAAGGAGATCGCCCATGAGCCACCGTCCGCTGCGCCTCTACGTTGATTCGCTGTTCGTCAGCCCCTATGCCATGTCGGTATTCGTCGCCTTGCGGGAAAAGGGCTTGGCATTCGAGACCGTGCCCCTGGACCTGGAGGCCGGCCAGCAGCAGGCGGCGGGCTACGCGCGATTGTCTTTGACCCAGCGGGTGCCGACGCTGGAGGACGGCGAGTTCTCGCTGTCGGAGTCTTCGGCGATTACTGAATACCTGGACGAAGCCTATCCCGAGAGCCGCGTTTATCCGGTGGACCCGCAGCAGCGGGCGAGGGCACGGCAGGTGCAGGCGTGGTTGCGCAGTGATTTGCTGCCGATTCGCCAGGAGCGCTCGACCCTGGTGGTGTTCTGCGGGCAGAAGATGCCGCCGTTGTCGCCATTGGCCGAGGCTGCTGCGGGCAAATTGATCGGCGTGGCGCAGGAATTACTGATGGATGACCCGGACTACCTGTTCGGCACTTGGTCGATTGCCGATGTGGACCTGGCGGTGATGCTCAATCGCCTGATCCTCAACGGCGACGCCGTGCCGGCGCCACTGGTGGCTTACGCCCGGCGTCAGTGGCAAAGGCCATCGGTGCAGGAATGGCTCAACCAGCCACGCCCTGGGGTGTAGGGCTGTCGTTCATTTGCGCGACGCGCCGGTCCAGGTCTTCCCAATCGGCCATGCCCAGCACGCGCGTGGTGTTCAAACCGCGCAGGTAGCCACGCAGTTGCTGGGCACTGGCCGATTGCGCGGCGGCAACGCTGGTGTCACTCAACAGCACGTCTTCATACTCGACCAGGTAATCGGCGACGCGCTCGCGAAACTCCGGCAATACGGCTTCGCGGATGCGGTCGAAGGTTTTCTGGTGACGCTTCATGGCATGGTCCTTATAGGTTTTATGGGTTGGGCTACCTGACACTATCGGTTCAAATAATAGTCACCATCAAGGATCACAAGTTCTGTTTTTACGGCAAAAGCGCAAAATCCGCTCATCGAAACGCGGCTCAAGGAAATGCGCGATGAGGACTCTGATCCAGCTGGTTTTGATCACCCTGATGCTCGTAAACTCCGTGGGGTGTTGTACGGGTGCATGACACGTCTGCACTGCAGAGTGCCGCGCCGGTTGATACGCGGATCGACAGGCACCTATTTTGTTATTTTTCAGGAATGTTTATGCACGCTTTTTTCGCCCCGGCCCTGGCTCTTTCTGCCCTGGCGCTGACCGGTTGCATCACGGCGCCGAATGCCCCATCGCTGACCCTGCACACCGCCAAAACCCCTGAAGGCTATGTGCAATGCGTACTGCCCAAGCTTGAAAAGCACGGCATCACCTCGACCGTGACGCAGAACTCGCGCCACGCCAAGGTGCTGTTGACCAGCAAGATCGCGGCTGATGATGTGCTCGAAGCCTATAAATCCCAGGACGGCACCAAGGTGTTCCTGTACGAGCGCAAACCGCTGGCGTCGGCGATCAAGGCGTCACGGCTCGAGCAGGCTGCGCAGGACTGCCAGTAACCCCGGGCCCAGGACAAAGGCAGATCAAATGTGGGAGGGGGCTTGCCCCCGATAGCAGTGTGTCAGTAACAAATAAGCTGACTGACCCACCGCTATCGGGGGCAAGCCCCCTCCCACATTTGGATAGTGTTCGACTCAGGGTTTTGACTCATTGCTGAAGGCATTCACGGTCTTGACCAGCCCCTGCGCCGCCAACGCCACCAGTTCACCGCCTTTCTCTACCGTCGCCAATGCCGGGTCCGAGCCCATGCGCCCGTCGGGGAAGCGCGCGCGAAAGTCCAGCGCTTCGCGGATCGGGCCGGTGTTGGCGATTCGCGGCGAGTACTCGGCCGACTTGATCGAGTCCGGATAGGCCCATTGCGTCACGGCAATCTCCGACGGGGTGGCGTGGCTGCCATGGCCCACCGGGAATTGGCGCTGCGCCAGGTCGGTGACGCCTTCCAGGTCCCACCAGTTGACCAGTTTGAGGGCGAACCCGGCCGGGCGGCGGGCAAAGCTGGCTTCGGCGTAGAGTTCGGAAAACGCCGCTTCGATGGTGGCGATATTGCCGCCGTGGCCGTTGAGGAACAGGATCTTGTCGAAACCATGCCCGGCCAGCGAGCGCACCCAGTCGCCGATCGCGGCGATAAAGGTGGAGGGGCGCAGCGAGATGGTGCCGGGAAAGCCCAGATGATGTTGGGCCATGCCGATGTTGAACGTCGGGCCGACCAGAATATCAGCCTGCTTCTGCGCCTCGACGGCGATGATCTCCGGGCACATCCAGTCGGTGCCCAGCAGGCCGGTGGGGCCGTGTTGCTCGTTGGAGCCGATGGGAATTATCACCGTGCGGCTGCGCTGCAGAAACTGCCCGATCTCGATCCAGGTGGACGTGTGTAGAAGCATGCGACGCTCTCTTTTATCTGTGGGACAGGCTATCCGCCACGGATTGTACGACTACTGGCCACCTGTTGGGGTTTGCAATTGAGATAGGTCGAAGACTTCAACCAGCGCTGGTCGGGGTACCACGAAAACATGAATTGTCCGTCCTTGAGCTTGTCCACCACTTGGCGCGCTACTTGCGGGCGCACCGCCGGGCAGCCCTGGCTGCGGCCGATACGGCCTTCGCGCTTGCTCCATAGCGGGCTGACGTAGTCGGCGGCATGAATCACAATGGCGCGGTCGCGGGCCAGGTCATTGAAGCCAGGCTCCAGGCCGTCCATGCGCAGCGAGTATCCGTGGGTGCCGAGGTAACTTTCCTGGGTGCGGAACAGGCCCAGGCTGGACTGATGACTGCCTTCGAGATTGGAAAATTCGGTGGCGAAGTTTTCGCCGGACTTGGCGCCGTGGGCCACCAGGTCGCGCAGAACCAGGGTCTTTTTGCGCAGGTCGAAAATCCACAGCCGACGGGCGGTAGACGGCTGGGAGTAGTCAATCACGGCCAGGCGATCGGAGCGTTCCTCGCCGTTATTGACCGCGCACTGCACCGCGCTAAGGGCGCTTTTCAACACGATGGGATTGAGTTCTGGAGCCGAGCGCGCCAGGCTGCTATACAAAGAAGCAGGGGAGCCATTGGCGGCGAGCGCAACAGCGCTCGGGAACGCCAGGCTCGCCGTGATCAGGCCCAGGGTGGTTAATCCGAGCCGGCGCATAAAAGTCAGCATCTACAAGCGAGTCCCCGCTGTGGAGTGGAGCTAAGTCAATTGTTCAAAAAACACGCATGTTACTTGAGCATTTGCCTGCTCGTTACACCACTGGTCGCCACAGCCGAAGCGCTGCCGCTGGAACCGTTGCCGGTCACGACTCCAGCACCGGTCGACCTGGCGCCGCTGCAACAGGCCCTGGCGCAGTTGCCCAGTGTCTGCCCGCAGCTCGCGCCGCGTATCGACGCCAGTGCGCAATTGCGCCTGCAAGCCTTTTACCAACAGCAGGGCGATGCGCAGTTGTGGTCTTCCGACGCGCGTCGGCAGGCCTTGCACGACCAGTTGCTGATGCTCGCCGACGACGGCCTGGACCCCACCCACTATAGCCTGCCCGCTGCAGATGCCACGGCCAATGTGCTGTGCAGCGATATTGCGATCAGCCAGCAGTACCTCCAGGCCCTGCAGGATTTGCACTTCGGGCGCCTGCAGCAATCGCGCTTCGAACCGCTCTGGCACGCCCAACCGCCGGCCGACGACCCAGGCACCGCCGTGCTGGCCTTCGCCGCCACTGGCTTGCAGGACATGGCCCAGGCATTCGATCAGGCGCGCCCCAGCGCGGATTTGTATCGCAGCCTGCGCAACGCTTATTCCAGTGCGCGCCAGCAGCCGTTGCCGCAGTGGGAGGCGGTGGGCAGTGGGCCGCTGTTGCGTCCGGGCATGGAAGACCCACGGGTGCCGGAACTGGCGCGGCGTCTCTACCGCGGCGGTTACCTGACCTCTGAACCCAAGGGCAGCGCCCGGCAGTACGGCCCCGAGCTGGTCGCTGCGGTCAAAGCCTTCCAGCTCAGCCATTCCCTGCAGGCCGACGGTGTGATCGGCGCCGGCACCGTGGCTGAACTCAATATCAGCCCGGCGATGCGCCGCGACCAGTTGCGCATCAACCTCGAGCGGTTTCGCTGGCTGGCCCGCGACCTTGAGCCCGAAGGTGTGGTGGTCAACGTCGCGGCCGCGCAACTGAGCGTGTACCAGAGCGGCATTCCCGTGTGGCAGACCCGCCTGCAAGTGGGCCGCGCCGAGCGTCAGACACCGCTGCTCAAATCGCGCATTACGCGGCTGACCCTCAACCCGACATGGACCATCCCGCCCACCATCATGCGCGAGGACAAGCTGCCGGCCATCCGCCTCAATCCGGAATACCTGCGCCAGCAGAACCTGCAAGTGCTGGATGCCGAAGGCCACCCGCTGACGCCGGAGCAAGTCGACTGGGCGCGTCCCGGTAATATCCTGCTGCGCCAGGAGGCGGGGCCGCGCAACCCGTTGGGCAAGATCGTGATGCGTTTCCCCAACCCGTATTCGGTGTACCTGCATGACACGCCGAGCCAGCCACTGTTTACCAAGGGGCCACGGGCGTTCAGCTCGGGGTGCGTACGGGTCGAACAACCGCTGCTGTTGCGCGACCTGCTGGTGACGCCGGCCGAACGTACGCGCACCGACGAGATGCTGGCCACCGGCATCACCCATGAATTCAGGCTGGCCACGCCGGTACCGGTGCTGCTGGGGTATTGGACGGTGGAAGTGGATCGCCAGGGAAGTCTGGTGTACGCGCCGGATATCTACGCGCGTGATCCGGTATTGATCAAGGCCATGGGGAGTGTGTTGTAGAGCTGAATGGCTTGGTACCCATGTGGGAGGGGGCTTGCCCCCGATGGCGGCCTCGCAACCGACGGGTATCCATCTGGCGCACCTCGGTCCAAATGTGGGAGGGGGCTTGCCCCCGATGGCGGCCTCAGGGCCAGCCAGTATCTTGGATCAGCCGAGTACATATCCATTATTTAGGTAACGGCTGCTAATGGTTCCGCTTTTACAGCGGCTCACTTTTGAAAAGCGCAAAAGTAAGCAAAACGCTCTTGCCCCACCACTCGGCACCTCGCTTGGGCTCGGTGTGCCCTCTCTCCGGCTTGAATCCGTGGGCCGCCGCCACGCGCCATCCATGGCGCGGGGCGGCTAACCCGGCGTCCTGCCGGGTTGCCCACGGATTCAAGCCTGCGTTCGGCCAGCGTGGTTTAACGGGGCGCCTGAGATCACAAGCAGATCAAGATCAAGAACGACTCGCTTCGCATCGTGGTTACCGTTGGCTGCTACGGTCTGGAAAGTTGTGTAGATACCTATGCCCCGATAGCAGTCAGCCAGACACGGATGTTCAAGCTGACACACCGCCATCGGGGGCAAGCCCCCTCCCACATTTGGATCTTTACCTATTCGGGCATCAACTGCTGGCGACACTCCAGCACCAGCCGCGCGCCGCCCAGTTCGCTGGTGGCCACGTCCAGCTTGAAGCCGTGCAGGTTGATGATCGCCGCGACAATCGACAGGCCCAGGCCGAAACCGCCTTGCTGATCACTCTCATCGACCCGATAGAAGCGCTGGAACACCGACGCCCGTTCGGCCGCAGGAATCCCCGGCCCGGAGTCGAGCGCTTCGATCCGTGTGCTGCCCACATCATTGACCGCGCGCAGGATCACCTTGCCGCCCGGCGGGGTGAACTTGATCGAATTGCTCAGCAGGTTGGCCAGGGCCTCGAACAGCAGGGCGCGGTCGCCGGTGATCCAGGGCAGTGAGTCCGGGGTCTGCAGCAGCAGTTCCAGCTCGCCTTCCTCGGCCAGGGGCAGGTAGAAGTCATGCAGCTCGCGCAACAGTGGCAGTGGGTCCATCAGCAAGAAACCCGAACGCCGCTGGTGGTCTTCCAGTTCCGAAATCCGCAGCAGGCCGCGAAAACGCGCCATCAGTGTGTCAGTTTCGGCAATCGCGTCATCGAGCTTTACCGCATGGGCCGAGTCTTCCTCCGCTTGTTGCTTGATGCGGTAAAGCTGCGCACGCAAGCGCGTCAGTGGGGTGCGCAGATCGTGGGCGATGTTGTCGCACACGCCCTTGACCTCGTTCATCAGCTTCTCGATGCGGTCGAGCATGGCGTTGACGATGGCCGCGAGCATGTCCAGCTCATCGCGCCGGTTCGACAGCGGCAAGCGGTGCGTCAGGTCGCCGGCGACGATGGCCTCGGCGCTCGCCTGAATGCCGCGAATGCGCCGCAGTGGGCGACGGCGCAGCAAGTGCCAGCCGGCGATGCCCGGGAGGATGGTCAGCGACAGCGCCCACAGCAGGGCATGCCAGATGATCCGGGTCACGCCGAACAGTGAGCCGTTGGCGCGCACCAGCACCAGCCAGCGCCCGTCTTCGGTGTGGGTGGCCACGGCATCGCAGCTGTCCTTGGGCAGTTTCGGGTCGTCGGAATCGACACAGTTGGCCAGGGCGTGGATCTTGCCATCGAGCGGCAAGTCGGGCGGCACGGCGCGGATCGGCCCGCTCAAGGGACGAAACTGTTCGTCGAACAGGCCGTAGGCATCCACGCCTTTCATGTCGAACGTCATGCTGGTGGTCAGCGCCTCCACCAGTTCTTCACCGTCGAAGCGCTGGAACAAATGCTGGCGCTGCATCAGCGAATGGCGTGACAGGTCGCTGAGGTAGCCCGACACCTCGTAATACAGCACCCCCATGAGGATGCAGCTCCATGCCACGAACAGCGAACTGTACAGCGCCAGCAACCGACTGCTGGAAGAGCGCCAGCCTTTAGAGGGGTTCAGCAATGACATATCCCGAGCCTCGTACCGTGCGAATCAGCGGCGTGAGGCCCGGCGGGTCGATTTTCTTGCGCAGGCGACCGATGTGCACGTCGATCAGGTTGGTGCCGGGATCGAAGTGATAGCCCCAGACTTCCTCGAAGATCATCATCCGCGACAGGATCTGCCCGGTGTTGCGCATCAAGAATTCCAGCAGCTTGTACTCGGTGGGCAGCAGGCTCAACGGCTGATCGGCGCGGCTCGCTTCGCGGCTGATCAGGTTCAGTTCGAGGTCGGCCACGCGCAGGGCGGTTTCGAATTCCTTGACCGTGCTTTTACGTCGCAGCAGCACCTCGACGCGCGCGGCCATCTCATCGGACGCGAAGGGCTTGGTCAGGTAGTCATCACCGCCGGCGCGCAGGCCGCGCACGCGTTCGTCCACGTCGGAGAGGGCGCTGATCATCAGGATCGGCGTGGATACGCCGATGGTGCGCAGGGTAGTGACGATGGCCAGGCCATCAAGTTCGGGCAGCATGCGGTCGAGGGTGATCAGATCGTAATCACCACTGACGGCACGGACCAGGCCTTCGCGGCCATTGTCCACCCAGTCTACGTCCAGTCCATGGCTACTCAGCTCGGCGACGATCTCGCGGGCCGTTACGGCGTCATCCTCGATGGTCAAAATGCGGGTCATAGGATTACCTGGTGAGCGTTCACACTAGAATTGGGGACATTTTGCCAAGAAGTTGCTGAATGTTTCCTAAATAAAACTTCATCTAGGGGTAGGGCAGTTTGTCAATTCTTACCAGACACACCGCAATCGGGGGCAAGCCCCCTCCCACATTGGGTGTTCAACAGGAGAATGCATAACGCCCGCTCTCTACAGGCCATTCTTGCAACTTGCATGATTTTAAGAAGTTCAATTTAGTTAAGTTGTTGAAATATAAGCATTTTATTTTTTGCATGGGCTGGCACGCTGCCTGCACTGTCCTTTTTGAGACTTGTAACACTATTTTTCATGCCTGGAGCAAAACAACAATGATCACATCCTCATCCACGCTGCAAGAGTCAAGCGCGCTCTCCGGGGTTTCCTGGGGGGCGATTTTTGCTGGGGCCGCCGCCGCAGCCGCACTGTCCCTGATCCTGGTGCTGCTGGGTTTCGGCCTGGGCTTTTCGGCGGTGTCGCCGTGGGCCGACAGCGGCATGAGCGCCAAGGGGCTTGGCATTTCCACGATTGTCTGGCTGGCATTCACCCAAATCGTTGCGTCGGGCCTGGGCGGCTACATTGCCGGCCGGTTGCGCGTGAAGTGGGCCAATATGCATGGCGATGAGGTGTACTTCCGTGACACCGCACACGGCTTCCTGGCCTGGGCGGTCGCGACACTGATCACCGCGATGCTGGTGGTCGGTTCGGTCAGCAGCGTGGTCAGCGGCGGCGTCAAAGCCGGTGCCAGCGTTGCATCGGGCGCCGCCAGCGGCATGTCCCAAGCCGCCGGCAGCATGGCCAAGGGTGCCCACAGCGGCGACTTCGGCTACTACGTCGACAGCCTGTTCCGCGACGACCGCCCTGCAGCCGTCGGCGATGACGCCGCCCATGCCGTGGTCGGTCGCATCTTTGCGCGCACATTGAGCAATGACGGCCAACTGGCTCCGGAAGACCGTACCTACCTGGCCCAGTTGATCAGCCAGCGCACCAACCTCAGCCAGGCCGATGCCGAGGCACGCATCGACAAGGTCTACGGCGATGCCCGTAAAGCTGTCGAAGACGCCAAGGTCAAAGCTAAGCAAGCCGCCGACACCGCTGCCAAAGTCGCCGCCTACACCTCGCTGTGGACCTTCGTCGCGCTGCTGATCGGTGCCTTCTTCGCCAGCTTCGCCGCTACCTTCGGCGGTCGCCGCCGGGATGCCGTGGTGTACGTCGAAACCGAAAACTACATTCGTTAAATCAAGGAGAACATGATGCGCTCATTACTGCTGTGGTTCCTCGGCGTGCCAATTCCGCTGATTATCCTGATCGCCATTTTCATGCACTAAACCTGAGCCTGACTCTGGCTCAATGTGGGAGGGGGCTTGCCCCCGATAGTGGAGTGTCAGTCAGCCGATTCGGCGACTGACACCCTGCTATCGGGGGCAAGCCCCCTCCCACATTTGGTTGGCGGTGAACCAGCCTTAGTCGTCGAACCCCACCTGCTCGTGAATCTCGTCCACCTTCAACTCCAGCCGATACGCCACTGCAATGAACAACGCCTGGCACAGGCACAGCGTGGCGCTCAGTGAGCGGAAGGCGAACGAGGAGCCTTCATTGACCAACAGCACCGCGTTCGCCCGCTTGGCCAGGGGCGACAGGTTGCTGTCGGTGATAATCAACGTCTTGGCCTGGTGATGCTGGGCGATGCGCAGGCAGTGCTGGGTCTCCTTGCCGTAGGGCGTGAAGCTGATCGCGATCACCAGGTCATTGGCGCGCACGCTGCGCATCTGTTCGCGATAGCTGCCGCCCAGGCCCGAAACCAGATGAATGCGCTTGTTGGTGTGCTGCAGGTTGTACACCAGGTAGTCGGCCACCGCGAATGAGCGGCGTACGCCGACCACGTAGATATTGTCG
Source organism: Pseudomonas sp. 34 E 7 (assembly GCF_900005715.1). NCBI lineage: Bacteria > Pseudomonadati > Pseudomonadota > Gammaproteobacteria > Pseudomonadales > Pseudomonadaceae > Pseudomonas > Pseudomonas sp. 34 E 7. The sequence continues at coordinate 36,947 of NZ_CVTX01000136.1, read as the reverse complement.
GCATTCACCACCAGGTCCACGGCCTTGTCGAAGGCCGCGTCGTCCAGCTCAAGCCCCAGCCGTTCGATGCCGGACAACGTGGCGTTGACGCACTCGCGCGCCAGGTCGCCGCCGCTGGCCTTCTGCGACTTGTTGGCGATCATGCTGCGGATGCGCTGCTGGTAGTTCTGCACCGGCGTGGTCTTGTGGGTATACGCCTCGCGAAACAACGCCTGCATCTCACTGAACCCGCTGAAGCCGAAACGCTGGGAAAACCGCACGATGGCCGAGGGGTGCACTTCGCATTCGCGGGCGATGTCGCTGATGCGGTCGACCATGATTCGGTCGCTCTGCTGGCTCATGTAGCTGGCGATGCGCTTGAGTTGGCGCGGCAGGCTTTCGTATTCCTCGGTAATCAGCTGCAACAGGCGTTCGGCATTGATCGCAGGGCTGGCGATTGGATCTTCCAGGGGGGTCTCGGGATCGGTGCGGGACATGGGCAATCCTTCTGGCGTGTTCGTCTGATGCGCTGATGAGTGGCGCAAGTCTACAGGGTAGGCACAAAAAAATACCTCGGCATCACGGCCTGCGCGGGCTGCTGAAACGATGCACGAAGGCTGTCACCGCATTATGTCGGCTTATTGGAAAAAATATTCCACTAAAAATAATTATGGAATAAATATTGATTGCCGCCGCCGGACGTTCTAGTCTGCTCCCACCAAAGAGCGTTTGCCGTCGCCACGGCGGCACAGCGCAGGCTGATAAAAATAACAGGAGCCAGCATGGGCCAGACTCGTTTTGCCAGTGGGCGTCAATTGGATCTGATTTGCCTCGGACGCCTGGGCGTCGACCTCTATGCGCAGCAAGTGGGGGCGCGGCTTGAGGACGTGTCCAGCTTTGCCAAGTACCTCGGCGGTTCCTCGGCCAATATCGCCTTCGGCACGGCGCGGCTGGGGCTCAAGTCAGCGATGCTCAGCCGGGTGGGCGACGACCATATGGGCCGCTTCCTGGTGGAATCCCTGGCCCGTGAAGGCTGCGACGTCAGCGCCATCAAGGTCGACCCGGAACGCCTTACCGCCCTGGTGCTGCTCGGTCTCAAGGACCGCGAAACCTTCCCCCTGGTGTTCTACCGCGAAAACTGCGCCGACATGGCCCTGCGCGCCGAAGACGTCAGCGAAACCTTTATTGCCTCCAGCAAGGCGCTGCTGATCACCGGCACGCATTTCTCCACCGACGGCGTGTACAAGGCCAGTATCCAGGCGCTGGACTATGCGGCCAAACACAACGTCAAACGCGTGCTCGACATCGACTACCGCCCGGTGCTCTGGGGCCTGGCCGGCAAGGCCGATGGCGAGACCCGTTTCGTTGCCGACCAGAACGTCAGCCAGCATGTGCAGAAGATCCTGCCGCGTTTCGACTTGATCGTCGGCACCGAAGAAGAATTCCTGATTGCCGGCGGCAGTGAAGACCTGCTCGGCGCCTTGCGTACGGTGCGCGCACTGACGCCCGCTACCCTGGTGGTCAAGCTCGGACCGCAAGGCTGCACGGTGATTCACGGCGCTATTCCCGAACGCCTCGAAGACGGTGCGATCTACCCCGGCGTGCGCGTGGAAGTGCTCAATGTGCTGGGCGCCGGCGATGCCTTCATGTCGGGCTTCCTCAGCGGTTGGCTCAACGACGCCACGGATGAGCGTTGCAGCCAGTTGGCCAATGCCTGCGGCGGCCTGGTGGTGTCGCGCCATGCCTGCGCGCCGGCCATGCCGACGCCTGCCGAGCTTGAGTACCTGTTCAATAGCCCGGTGCCGATCACCCGGCCTGACCAGGACGCGACCCTGCAACGCCTGCACCGCGTCAGCGTGCCGCGCAAAACCTGGAAGCAGCTGTTCGTGTTCGCCTTCGACCATCGCTGGCAACTGGTCGACCTGGCCCAGCGCGGCGGCCAGGATCTGGCGCGCATCAGTGCGATCAAGCAATTGTTTATCCAGGCCATCGAACGCGTGGAGCGCAAGCTGGGCGAGCAGGGCATCGAAGCTGACGTGGGCCTGTTGGCCGACCAGCGTTTCGGCCAGGATGCACTCAACGCCGCCAGCGGTCGCGGCTGGTGGATCGCGCGCCCGGTGGAGGTACAGAACTCGCGGCCGTTGGCGTTCGAACACGGCCGCTCCATCGGCAGCAACCTGATTACCTGGCCTGCGGAACAGGTCATCAAGTGCCTGGTGCAATTTCACCCCGACGACGAGCCGCTGCTGCGCCTGGAACAGGAAGCGCAGCTCAAGGCGCTGTACGAGGCGTCCATTGTCAGCGGCCATGAACTGCTGCTGGAAGTCATCCCGCCCAAGGATCATCCCTCCACCTATCCCGACGTGCTCTACCGCAGCCTCAAGCGCCTGTACAACCTGGGCATCTACCCGGCGTGGTGGAAGATCGAGGCGCAATCGGCTGCGGACTGGAAAAAGCTCGACGAGCTGATCGAAGAACGCGACCCGTACTGCCGGGGTGTGGTGCTGCTGGGGCTGAATGCGTCGGCGGAATTTCTCGCCGACGGCTTCAAGCAGGCCAGCCAGAGCACCACCTGCCGAGGGTTTGCCGTGGGCCGCACGATCTTCCAGGAACCGAGCAAGGCGTGGATGGCGGGGGAGATTGATGATGAGACCCTGATCCAGCGGGTGCAGGCGACGTTCGAGCAACTCATTACTGCCTGGCGCAGCGCCCGAAATTAAATCAGATCAAATGTGGGAGGGGCGGTGCGACGATTCGACTTGCCCCCGATAGCTGAGTGTCAGGCAACACTTCTGTAGCTGAACTGCCGCTATCGGGGGCAAGCCCCCTCCCACATAGAGCAGATCTCATGCAACTTTGAAAAACAATAAAAGGTGCAGCCATGCCCGCAATCCGAATTGGCATCAACCCGATCTCCTGGAGCAACGACGACCTGCCGGCGCTGGGCGGTGAAACGCCGCTGAGTACCGCGCTGAGCGAAGGTAAAGAGATCGGCTACGAAGGGTTTGAACTCAACGGCAAGTTCCCCAAGGACGCCAAAGGGGTCGCCGATGTGCTGCGCCCCTATGACCTGGCGCTGGTCTCCGGCTGGTATTCCAGCCGCCTGGCGCGGCGTTCGGTGGCCGAGGAAATCGAGGCCATCGCCGGCCACGTCGAGTTGCTCAAGCACAATGGCGCGACGGTGCTGGTGTATGGCGAAGTGGCCGATTCGATCCAGGGCTCGCGCGTCCGTCTGATCGAACGCCCGCGCTTTCACACCGAGCAGGCGTGGCAGGCGTACGCCGACAAGCTCACTGAGCTGGCGCGCTTTACCCTGTCCCAGGGCGTGCGCCTGGCCTACCACCACCATATGGGCGCCTATGTCGAATCCGCCGAGGATATCGATCAGCTGATGCGCCGCACCGGCCCGGAAGTCGGCCTGCTGTTTGACTCGGGCCATTGCTACATGGGCGGCGGCGAGCCCCTTGAGGTGCTGCGCAAACATATCGAGCGCATCTGCCATGTGCATTTCAAGGACGTGCGCAAACCCGTGGTGCAGCTGGCGCGCAACCAGATGTGGAGCTTTCCCGACTGCATCGTCAACGGCACCTTCACCGTGCCCGGCGATGGCGATATCGATTTTGCGCCATTGCTCGATGAGCTGTTGGCCGCCGGTTACGCCGGCTGGCTGGTGGTCGAGGCCGAACAGGACCCGGCCGTGGCGCCCAGCTATATCTATGCGAAAAAAGGCTATGACACGTTGCGAGCATTGCTCGACGAGAGGACTTAACCATGAGCTTGCTGGTCAAGAGTAACAAGCGCGGGCAAACCATGGTCGCCCTGGAAGCGGGGCGGCTGGAGTATGTGGGTTTCAGCGCTTATCGCCTGAGCCTGGGGGAGACGCTGCCGGTCAGCGCCGGCGACCAGGAGCTGTGCCTGGTGCTGCTCAGCGGCCGGGTGAATATTGAAGGCGAGGGCTTCGACTGGCAGAACCTGGGGGATCGTCAATCGGTGTTCGAGGACAAATCCCCGTTTGCCGCCTACCTGCCGCCCGGCACCGACGCCAGGGTCACCGCCTTGAGTGACGTACAGATCGCGGTGTGCGCCGCACCCGGCGCGGGCGGTTACACACCGCGCCTGATCCGCCCGCAACAGTGCAAGCGCAGCGTGCGCGGCAAAGGCGCCAACACCCGCTACGTGTGCGACATCCTGCCCGACAGCGAGCCGGCGCATTCATTGCTGGTGGTGGAAGTGCGCACGCCGTCCGGGCATTCGTCGAGCTACCCGCCGCACAAGCACGATACCGATGACCTGCCGCACCAGAGCTTTCTGGAAGAGACCTATTACCACCAGATCAATCCACCCCAGGGCTTCGTATTCCAGCGCGTGTACACCGACGATCGCAGTATCGACCAGGCCATGGCCGTGGAAAACAGCGACCTGGTGGTGGTGCCCAAGGGGTATCACCCGGTCAGCGTGCCGTACGGCTACGAGTCGTATTACCTGAACGTCATGGCCGGCCCCAAGCGTGCCTGGCATTTCCACAACGACCCGCAGCACAGTTGGCTGCTGGACCTCTGAAACGGTTTCGCACGGAGAACAACAACAATGAAGTCGCCGCTACGCTTTGCCCTTAACCGGATGGTCGCACCCAACCTGTCCCTGCCGGATTTCATCCAGTTGGCCGCGTCGCTCAAGTGCGATGCCATCGAGATCCGCAATGATCTCAAGGACCGCCAGATCGAATACGGCACGCCCGCCAGCCGCGTGCGCGAGTTGTGCGCGGCGCAGGGCATCACGGTGCTGTCGATCAACGCGCTGTATCCGTTTGACGTGTGGAACGATCAACGCCGGGCCCAGGCAATCGAGCTTGCCACCTATGCCCGTGAATGTGGCGCCCAGGGCCTGGTGATGTGCCCGTTCAACGAGCCGGGCGACACGCGCACCGATGCCCAGCGCGCCGCCGGTTTGCGCACGTCGCTGAGCGAACTGGCGCCGATCCTGCGCGAGTACGGCATCCTCGGCTTTGTCGAACCCCTGGGCTTCGAAGAATCCGCCCTGCGCCGCAAGCGCGTGGCGGTTGATGCGATCAAGGCCATCGGCGGCCTGGATGTGTTCCGTGTGGTGCACGACACTTTCCATCACCATCTTGCCAACGAGCATGAGTTCTTCCCGGAACTCACTGGCCTGGTGCACATCTCCGGCGTGGAAGATGCCGACGCGCCGCTCAACGCGATCCGTGACGGCCACCGCGTACTGGTGGGCGAGGGCGACATCCTTGGCAATGCGGCGCAGATCGACACCTTGCTCAGTACCGGCTACAGCGGCTACCTGTCGTTCGAGCCGTTTGCGAGCAGCGTGCATGAACTGGCGGATATCCAGCAGGCCTTGGGGGCAAGCATTGCCCACCTGAAAAAAAGTTAAGGGGCGCGACATGACCACCACCCGACTGACCATGGCCCAGGCCCTGGTGAAGTTCCTGGATAACCAATACATCGAAGTCGATGGCGTGCAGAGCAAGTTTGTCGCCGGCGTGTTCACCATTTTCGGTCACGGTAATGTGCTGGGCCTCGGCCAGGCGCTGGAGCAGGACAGCGGTGACCTGGTGGTGCACCAGGGCCGCAACGAACAGGGCATGGCCCACGCCGCCATCGGCTTTGCCAAACAGCACCTGCGCCGCAAGATCTACGCGTGCACCGCCTCGGTGGGGCCCGGCGCGGCGAACATGCTCACCGCTGCGGCCACCGCCACGGCCAACCGCATTCCGTTGCTGCTGTTGCCCGGCGATGTCTACGCCAGTCGCCAGCCTGATCCGGTGTTGCAGCAGATCGAGCAGTTTCATGACCTGAGCATCAGTACCAACGACGCTTTTCGCTCGGTCAGCAAATACTGGGACCGCATCAACCGCCCGGAGCAATTGATGAGCGCGGCGATCCACGCCATGCGCGTGCTTACTGATCCGGCGGAGACCGGCGCGGTCACCCTGGCGCTGCCCCAGGATGTGCAGGCCGAAGCCTGGGACTATCCCGACTATTTTCTGCAAAAACGCGTGCACCGTATCGAACGTCGCCCGCCAACCGCCGCCATGCTAGACGATGCGCTGGCGGCTTTTCGCGGCAAGCGCAAACCGCTGATCATCTGTGGCGGCGGGGTGAAGTACTCCGGCGCGAATGCTGCGCTGCAAGCCTTTGCCGAGCGCTTCGATATCCCGTTCGCCGAAACCCAGGCGGGCAAGAGCGCGGTGGTGTCCAGTCACCCGCTGAACGTTGGCGGTATTGGCGAGACCGGTTGCCTGGCGGCCAACCTGCTGGCGCCCGAGGCGGACCTGATCATCGGCATCGGCACCCGTTATACCGACTTCACCACCTCGTCCAAATCACTGTTCAAACAGGCCGAGGTGACGTTTCTCAACCTCAATATCAGCCCGTGCGATGCGTTGAAGCTCGACGGCGTGCAAGTGCTGGGCGATGCCAGGGTCGCCCTGCAAGCCCTGGCCGATGCCCTGGGCGATTACCGCGCCGGTTGGGGCGAGCAGGTGCGCGACGCCAGGGCGCAACTGGACGCCGAGGTAGATCGGGTGCATCAGGTTGAGTACCAGGGCGATGATTTCGTCCCCGAAGTCGATGACCGCCTCGACCGCGCGGTCCTGCGCGAATTTATCGAGCTGACCGGCTCCTGCCTGACCCAGAGCCGCGTGCTCGGCGTGCTCAACCAGACCCTGGCCGACGACGCCATCATTGTCGCCGCCGCCGGCAGCCTGCCCGGCGATCTGCAGCGCGCATGGCGCAGCAAGGGCGTGAACACCTACCACGTCGAATACGGCTATTCGTGCATGGGCTACGAGATCAACGCCGCCCTGGGCGTGAAGCTGGCCGAACCGAGCAAAGAGGTGTACGCGCTGGTCGGCGACGGCTCCTACATGATGCTGCATTCGGAACTGGCCACCTCGATCCAGGAGCGCCGCAAGATCAATGTGGTGCTGCTCGACAACATGGCTTTCGGTTGCATCAACAACCTGCAGATCGGCAACGGCATGGACAGCTTCGGCACCGAGTTCCGCTACCGCAACCCCGAGAGCGGCAAGCTCGACGGTGGCCTGGTGCCGGTGGATTTCGCCATGAGCGCGGCGGCGTATGGCTGCAAGACCTACAAGGTCAGCAGCGTGGAACAGCTTGAAGCGGCGCTGGCCGATGCGCGTACCCAAAGCGTGTCGACCCTGATCGATATCAAGGTGCTGCCCAAGACCATGGTCCACGGCTACCTGTCGTGGTGGCGGGTGGGGGTGGCGCAGGTGTCCACCAGCGAACGCACCAACGCCGCCGCAAAAAAACTCAATGAACAACTGGCCAAGGCCCGGCAGTACTAATAACAAGAGGAGTGCATGTATGTCGTTGAAGCTTGGAGTGATCGGTACCGGTGCCATCGGCCGTGACCATATTCGTCGTTGCAGCCAGACCCTGCTCAACAGCCAGGTGGTGGCGGTCACCGATATCAACCTTGAACAGGCCGCCAGGGTGGTGGCCGATTTGAAGCTGGACGCCGAGGTGTACCCGGACGGCCACGCGTTGATCAACTCGCCGCAGGTGCAAGCGGTGCTGGTGACGTCGTGGGGGCCGAGTCACGAAGAATTCGTGCTCGCCGCCATCGCCGCCGGTAAACCGGTGTTCTGCGAGAAACCCCTGGCCGTGACCGCCGAAGGCTGCCGCCGCATCGTCGACGCCGAAGTGGCGCACGGCAAGCGCCTGGTGCAGGTCGGTTTCATGCGCCCCTACGACGAAGGCTACCGCGCCTTGAAAGCGGTGATCGACAGCGGCCAGATCGGCGAGCCGCTGATGCTGCACTGCGCCCATCGCAACCCGACGGTGGGCGAGAACTACAAGACCGACATGGCGATTACCGACACCCTGATCCACGAACTGGATGTACTGCGTTGGCTGCTCAACGACGATTACGCTTCCGTGCAGGTGGTGTTCCCGCGCAAGACCAGCAAAGCCCTGGCCCACCTGCGCGACCCGCAGATCGTCCTGCTGGAGACCGTCAAGGGCACGCGTATCGACGTGGAAGTGTTCGTCAACTGCCAATACGGCTACGACATTCAATGCGAAGTGGTGGGGGAGAGCGGCATCGCCAAATTGCCGGAGCCTTCACAGGTACAGATGCGCAGTGGAGCGAAATTGTCGAACGCGATTCTGATGGATTGGAAGGACCGGTTTATCGGCGCCTATGACGTCGAATTGCAGGCATTCATCGACAGCGTGCGCGCCGGGCAAGTGGGCGGGCCGTCGGCCTGGGACGGCTACGCGGCGGCAGTGGCGGCGGATGCCTGTATCGAAGCGCAGGGCAGTGGACAGATTGTGCCGGTGAGCCTGCCGGATCGCCCGCATTTCTATGGCTGAACCACTGGAGAAACGCGGTTAAAAATGTGGGAGGGCGCTTGCCCCCGATAGCGGTGGATCAGTGACAAGAGTAGTTACTGGCACACTGCCGTCGGGGCATAGGTACCTACAAACCACGATGCGAAGCGAGTCGCTCTTGATCTTGATCTGCTTTTGATCTCAGGCGCCCCGTTAAACCACGCTGGCCGAACGCAGGCTTGAATCCGTGGGCAACCCGGCAGGACGCCGGGTTAGCCGCACTGGGCCATGGATGGCCCATTGCGGCGGCCCACGGATTCAAGCCGGAGAGAGGGCACACCGAGCCTAAGCGAGGTGCCGAGTGGTGGGGCAAGAGCGTTTTGCTTACTTTTGCGCTTTTCAAAAGTGAGCCGCCGTCAGGGCGGAACCCTAAGTGGCCGTTACCGCAGAAACGGATATGTACTCAACCCAGCATCCCGGCCGGCCCAGAGGCCGTCATCGGGGGCAAGCCCCCTCCCACATTTGATTGGGTGTGCACTTCAAACAAGGAATAAATCATGCGAATCGGACTAGTCGGCTATGGCCACGGAGGGCGCTTCTTTCATGCGCCGCTGATTGCGACGTTGCCAGGCGCGACCTTTGTCGGCGTCGTCACACGATCCCCCGAGCGCCGCCAGCAACTGGCAAACGACCACCCTGGCCTTCCAGCCTTCGACACCCTCGGCCAGATTGTCGAAGCCGGCGTCGACGCCCTCGTCATCTCCACCACCCTCAAAGGCCGTCCGGCCCTGGTGCTCGAAGCCATCGAACATGGCGTGGCGGTGGTCAGCGACAAACCCTTCGCCGCCAACGCCGAGCAGGCCCAGGCTTTGATCACCGCCGCTGAACGCCAAGGCACATTGCTCAGCGTCTACCAGAACCGGCGCTGGGACTCGGATTACCTGACCCTGCGCAAACTCATCGAAGCCGGTGCGCTGGGTGAGATCACCCGTTTTGAATCCCGCGTCGAACGCTACAGCCCCCAGGCGGTGGGCAATCCCAGCGGCGGCGGCTGGTTGCGCGACCTCGGCAGCCATCTGGTGGACCAGGCCCTGCAACTGTTCGGCCCGGTGGACCGGGTATTTGCGCAACTGCACTTCACGCCCGAGCATCCCAGCCTCGATCACGGCTTTTTCGTGGCGCTGACCCATGCCAACGGCGTGATTTCGCACCTGTGGGGCAGTGCCTTGCAAAACAGCCAGGCGCCGCGCTTTCGCGTCAGTGGCACGCTGGGCTGCTACACCGTTGAAGGGCTCGACGGCCAGGAAGACGCGCTGATGGCCGGTAAGTCACCGAAAACCGAAGGCGAGCATTGGGGCGCGGAAGAGCATCGACGCTGGGGCTGGTTCGAACAAGGGTCGGAGCGGGAACGGGTGCCCTCGGAAAAGGGTTGCTGGCCGCAGTTCTACCGGCAGTTGCAACGTGCCGTGCAAGGCCAGGGGCCGCTGCCGGTAAACCCCTGTGACGCGCTGGAAACCACCCGTATATTGGACGCTGCACGCCTCAGCGCCGAGCGCCAGCAGGTGGTTTCGACAAAAATAGAATAAAATTCTAAAACAGGTTGATATGGAAATTATTTTCCAATAAAGTCTTTTCCAGGTTGCATAAAGTACGTCTTGGGCTCGACCCCGGCGACTCAACAAAAACAAGATCAAAAACAACCAGGTACCGTCAGATGAAAATCTTCAACGCTGTACTGCGAGTTTTACGCCCTGCCCACACGCCACGCGCATTGCCTCGCGCCCGGCCGTTCTACTTCTCCTTCCTCAATGTGCTGTGCGTCGAAAACCAGGGCGCGCTGGTCTGCTGCATTCCCGGCGCACCGGTGGTCCGCGTGCCTGCCGAACGCTGATAAACGCAACGTCCATAAAACCAACAAGAAAGTGGAGACAGACCGTTCATGAAGACCCCGATCCGTTTTACCGCGCTGGCCCTGTCGATGCTGCTCGCCAGCGGCGTTGCCGTGGCCGCTGACATCAAGGTGGGCGTGAGCATGTCCGCCTTCGATGACACCTTCCTGACCTACCTGCGCGAAGACATGGACAAGCAGGCCAAGTCCTATCCCAAGGGCGACGGCGTGCAATTGCAGTTCGAAGACGCCCGCGCCGATGTGGTCAAGCAACTGAGCCAGGTCGAGAACTTTATCAGCCAGAAAGTCGATGCCATCATCGTCAACCCGGTGGACACCGCCTCCACGGCGAACATCATCAAGGCCGCCACCGCCGCGAAAATCCCATTGGTGTTCGTCAACCGCCGTCCCGACCAGAAAGACTTGCCCAAGGACGTGGTCGCCGTGACCTCCGATGACGTCGAAGCGGGCAAGCTGCAGATGCAGTACATCGCCGAAAAACTCGGCGGCAAGGGCAAGATCGTGATCCTGCTGGGTGACCTGGCGAACAACTCCACCACCAACCGCACCAAGGGCGTGAAGGAAGTGCTGGCCAAGTACCCGGACATCAAGATCGAGCAGGAACAGACCGGTATCTGGCTGCGCGACAAGGGCATGACCCTGGTCAACGACTGGCTGACCCAGGGCCGCGAGTTCAACGCCGTGCTGGCCAACAACGACGAGATGGCGATCGGCGCGTCCATGGCGCTGAAGTCGGCAGGCACCAAACCCGGCACGGTGTTGATCGCCGGGGTCGATGGCACGCCGGACGGTCTCAACGCAATCACCAAGGGCGACATGGCCGCCTCGGCGTTCCAGGACGCCAAGGGCCAGGCCGTCGGCTCGGTAGAGGCGGCGCGCAAGATGGCCAGGCACGAGCCGGTGGAGCAGAACGTGGTGATCCCGTTCAAGCTCATCACCCCGGACAACGTCAAAGACTTCAAGTAGCCCTGAACTCACACCCCTAAGCCGGCAGGGCGGTCACGGCCGCCCTGCAGATGGAGTATCTCCCTATGCTCGCTCACGCCACTGCCTCGCCGCCGGGTATCCAGCCGCTGGCGCAGGACGAACCCTACCTGCTGGAAATTCTCAACATCAGCAAAGGCTTTCCCGGCGTCGTGGCCTTGGACGATGTGCAACTGCGCGTGCGCCCCGGCACGGTGCTGGCGCTGATGGGCGAGAACGGTGCGGGCAAGTCGACGCTGATGAAAATCATCGCCGGCATCTATCAGCCCGATGCCGGCGAAATCCGCCTGCGGGGCAAGCCGATCACCTTCGAGACGCCGCTGGCGGCGCAGAAGGCCGGGATTGCGATGATCCACCAGGAACTCAACCTGATGCCGCACATGAGCATCGCCGAAAATATCTGGATCGGCCGCGAGCAGCTCAACAGCCTGCACATGGTCAACCACCGCGAAATGCACCGCTGCACCGCCGAGCTGCTGGCGCGCCTGCGCATCAACCTCGACCCCGAAGAACAGGTGGGCAACCTGAGCATCGCCGAACGGCAGATGGTCGAGATCGCCAAGGCCGTGTCCTATGACTCCGATATCCTGATCATGGATGAGCCGACGTCGGCGATTACCGAAAAGGAAGTCGCCCACCTGTTTTCGATCATTGCCGACCTCAAGTCCCAGGGCAAAGGCATCGTCTACATCACACATAAAATGAACGAAGTGTTCGCCATCGCCGATGAAGTGGCGGTGTTTCGTGACGGCCAATACATCGGCCTGCAACGCGCCGACAGCATGAACAGCGACAGCCTGATCTCGATGATGGTCGGCCGTGAGCTGAGCCAGTTGTTCCCGGTGCGCGAGACGCCGATTGGCGACTTGCTCCTGTCGGTGCGTGACCTGAGCCTGGACGGTGTATTCAAGGACGTGTCCTTTGACCTGCACGCCGGTGAAATCCTCGGCATCGCAGGATTAATGGGATCGGGCCGCACCAACGTCGCGGAAACTATTTTCGGCATCACCCCCAGCAGCAGCGGGCAGATCACCCTGGACGGCAAGCCGGTGCGTATCAGCGACCCGCACATGGCCATCGAGAAGGGCTTCGCGCTGTTGACCGAGGACCGCAAGCTCAGTGGCCTGTTCCCGTGCCTGTCGGTGCTGGAAAACATGGAAATGGCGGTGCTGCCGCACTATTCGGGCAACGGTTTCATCCAGCAGAAGGCCTTGCGCGCCTTGTGCGAAGACATGTGCAAGAAGCTGCGGGTGAAAACCCCGTCGCTTGAACAGTGCATCGACACCCTGTCCGGCGGTAACCAGCAGAAGGCGCTGTTGGCGCGCTGGCTGATGACCAACCCGCGCCTGCTGATCCTCGATGAGCCGACCCGGGGCATCGACGTGGGCGCCAAGGCCGAGATCTATCGCCTGATCGCCTTTCTCGCCAGCGAAGGCATGGCGGTGATCATGATTTCCTCGGAACTGCCCGAAGTGCTTGGCATGAGCGACCGGGTGATGGTGATGCACGAAGGCGAACTGATGGGCACCCTGGATCGCGCGGATGCGACCCAGGAAAAAGTCATGCACTTGGCCTCCGGTATGACCGTGGTCCACTGACTCCAGAATAAGAAGGTGATGGGTTATGAATGCAATAACAGATAACAAGCCGGCCACGGCACCGGTCAAGCACCGTCGACGCCTGCCCACCGAATTGAGCATCTTCCTGGTGCTGATCGGCATCGGCCTGGTGTTCGAATTGTTCGGCTGGATCGTGCGCGACCAGAGCTTTTTGATGAACTCCCAGCGCCTGGTGTTGATGATCCTGCAGGTATCGATCATCGGCTTGCTGGCCATCGGCGTGACCCAGGTGATCATCACCACCGGTATCGACCTGTCGTCCGGCTCGGTGCTGGCCTTGTCTGCGATGATCGCCGCCAGTTTGGCGCAGACTTCCGATTTTTCCCGGGCGGTGTTTCCTTCCCTGACCGACTTGCCGGTGTGGATCCCGGTGGCGATGGGCCTGGGTGTGGGCCTGCTGGCGGGGGCGATCAACGGCAGTATTATTGCTGTCACCGGTATCCCGCCGTTCATTGCGACCCTGGGCATGATGGTCTCGGCCCGTGGCCTGGCGCGTTACTACACCGAAGGCCAGCCGGTGAGCATGCTCTCGGACTCGTACACGGCCATCGGCCATGGCGCGATGCCGGTGATCATCTTTTTGGTGGTGGCGGTGATTTTCCACATCGCTCTGCGTTACACCAAGTACGGCAAATACACCTACGCCATCGGCGGCAACATGCAGGCGGCGCGCACCTCGGGGATCAACGTCAAGCGTCACCTGATCATCGTCTACAGCATCGCGGGTCTGCTCGCAGGCCTGGCCGGCGTGGTGGCTTCGGCCCGCGCGGCGACCGGCCAGGCGGGCATGGGCATGTCCTACGAGCTGGACGCCATCGCGGCGGCAGTGATCGGCGGCACCAGCCTGGCGGGCGGGGTAGGGCGCATCACCGGCACCGTGATCGGCGCGCTGATCCTCGGCGTCATGGCCAGCGGCTTTACCTTCGTCGGGGTGGATGCGTATATCCAGGACATCATCAAGGGGCTGATCATTGTGGTGGCGGTGGTGATCGACCAGTATCGCAACAAGCGCAAGCTCAAGCGCTGAGCTTATCTTGAGGTCAACATCCATCAAATGTGGGAGGGGGCTTGCCCCCGATGGCGGTGTGTCAGCTTGAACATCTGTGTCTGACTGACCGCCATCGGGGGCAAGCCCCTTCCCACATTTTTAGTTCCATGCCGTACGGATCAACCGTTTGTCTTCTATATAGCTCCATAAACTTGAATTTCTTGCTATAAACGCACTCCGATGACCGTTCGCCAAGCCCGTCCTGGTGCTTTTGGGGGTTGATCGGGAAAAAATGCCTGTCATTTCAGTTGCTGCGCCTTCAAGTCGGCCTTAGACTGCCGCCCCTCGTAAATTGAGTGCCGGGTGGCGCTTGGAATGGATGGCGCCTTTCCGAGACCTGCAGAGGTCGGCCGGAACGCTCCCTTATTCGCCTTAATGCACGTATTTTTTATAGAGAAATCAATGACAAAGGAAAAGTTGCTGGCCATGCCGGCGGATGACTACATGAATGCCGAACAGCACGCTTTTTTCGAGAAGTTGCTGCAAGACATGAAAGTGGAACACCACGAGCGCATTGAACAGAACCGTATCGCCATTGAAAGCCTGGACACCCCGGCCGATCCGGCCGACGCTGCTTCCGTGGAAGAAGAGCGCACCTGGCTGGTCAATGCCATCGACCGCGACCAGCGCATGTTGCCGCAACTGGAACGTGCCCTGGAACGCATCAAGGAAGATTCCTTTGGCTGGTGTGATGACAGCGGCGAGCCTATCGGCCTGAAACGCCTGCTGATCAGCCCGACCACCAAATACTGCATCGAAGCGCAAGAGCGCCACGAGCAGATCGACAAGCACCAGCGCCAAGCCTGACGCGGTTGCACGGGGGCCGCATCATCGGCCCCCGCAGAGTTTTTGCGTGACCCCCCCGTTATTGATCTACTGCAAGCCCCTGTACTAAAGGCCCATGGATAATGGCCTGTTAGTGGCGTTTAATGCAGACACAATAACGACAAGCAGTGGGGTAACGACAATGGCTGGAGATGGATCTCCGATGGGCGCAGCAGTACCACCGAAACCGGTGGCGCGGGTGCTGCCCGGCTGGCTGATACCGCTCGCGCAGAGTACCGTCCTGGTGCTGCTACTGCTGGGCTTGGCCTTTGCCGGCTGGTCGATCTACCTGTGCCTGCCGCTGGCCTTGCTGGTGATCTGGCTACCTCGCCTGAAAAGTCCCAAACCTTCTGTGACCCACGCTGCGGCCGGCGATGCGATTGGCGAGCTGGCGCGCGACCTGTCCCATACCACCAGCCATAATGCACTCTGCGCTGCGGGCGTGGCCTATTCGGTCAAGCAACTGGCGGCGCGCCTGCAGTCGCAGTTGAGCGCCTCCCAGCAAATCGTCAGCAGCGCGCAGGTGATGATCGGCACCGAACAGGTCACCTCCCAGCTCAGCCGCCAGGCCCTGGGCGCGTCCAGCCAGGCCCGTCAGCGCAGCAGCGAAGGCCGTGAAGTATTGGTGCAGTCGATCACCCGCATGCATCAGCTCAGCCAGCGTGCCGATGCCAGCCGTACGCTGATCGAAGCCTTGAGCCAGCGCAGCGAGGAAATCCAGCGCGTGACGCTGGTGATCCAGTCCATCGCCAGCCAGACCAACCTGCTGGCGTTGAACGCGGCGATTGAAGCGGCGCGGGCCGGAGAGCACGGGCGCGGGTTTGCGGTGGTCGCCGATGAGGTGCGCGGCCTCGCCGGACGTACGGCCACGGCCACCGATGAAGTCGGGGTGATGGTCGCCGACATCCAGCAGCGCACGGCCCAGGTGGTGGAGCAGATTCGCCAGCTGTCGGCGGACCTGCACACCGGTGTAGAGCAAGTGGAAGATGCCGGCGAACACCTGGCGAGCATCGCCGGCCTGGCGGCGGATGTGGAACAGCAGGTCAGTGAAATCGCCCAGGGCACCGACACCAACCGCACTCAACTCGACAGCCTGTTCCACGCCGTGGAGCAGATGCGCAGCGACCTGGCGGTCAGCGACCAGCAAACCCGCCAACTCGCCGACGCCGCCGTGCAGATGGAAGGGCAGGCGGAAACCATCAGCGAGCGCCTGGCGCAGGTCGGCCTGGATGACTATCACCAGCGCATCTACGACCTGGCCCGAGAAGGCGCCCGGCGAATTGGCGAACAGTTCGAGGCGGATGTGCTGCACAGCCGGGTCAGCCTGGAAGATCTGTTCGATCGCAACTACACGCTGATTGCAAATACCCACCCGAGCAAATACAAGACACGTTTTGACGCCTACACCGACCAAGTATTACCCGCCATTCAAGAGGCGCTGTTGCCGCTTCATGAGGGTTTGGTGTTTGCCATTGCCTGCACGCCCCAGGGCTACGTGCCGACACACAACAAAGCGTTTTCCCACGCATTGACCGGTGATGCCCAGGTGGACGCGGTGCAGAACCGCACCAAGCGCAAATTTGACGACCGTACCGGCCTGCGGTGCGGTAGCCATCAACAAGCCATGTTGCTGCAGACCTACACGCGCGATACCGGCGAGCTGATGCACGACCTGTCGGTGCCGATCATGGTTCGGGGTCGGCATTGGGGTGGCTTGCGCCTGGGCTACAAGCCGCAAGGGGGCAGGTCCGCGTAGCGGCACAAGCCGCGCGTAGCAGCAAGCGCGCTCCTGCGGGAGGAGCGGCGTGCGGTCAGTGCGTTTGAATCAAGCAACGGGAGACTCATGCAGCAGGGCGTTGAGGTCATCGACCGCAGGCGCCCATTCGGCATCGACATGCAGCTGTTCCTTGAGGAAACTCGCCTGTTGCTCGCTCCAGAAAGGTGCGTCGACGAGTTTCACGTCATCCGGCAGACGGTGCTCGGCGGTGAAGCGTTCGATGCCTTCCTGACTGGAATCCAGGCCTAACTGGTCGAAGAGGGTATCAAGTGTCGGGGTCGTGGTGTCCATCATATTCTCCATGCGGGCTGATCATCGTTCTGCATGTGAGGGGGATGGCGCGCCAGAGTTCTATCGGATTGTCACGAATTGAGTGCGCCTGAATCCACGGCGGCTTTCAGGGCCCTGGCGGCGTCTTTGCCGGCAATGGCGGCAGCGTCGACGGTTTTGAACCAGCGGTCTTTTTCGACCTGATGCGTTGTTACTGTGGTCAACGGCGGTTTGGCCCGCATGATGATGACCGCTTGAAACTCTCCGTCCACTTCCCTCGCATCGCCATGGATAAAAAATTCGCCAATATCAAATTCCGTCACGTATAGCCTTCCCTTCGCGGTAACTGCACTGATGAAACCTGACCCGCAGGGGGCAAACTTCAAGGACGGGTCAGTATGGCAGTTGTTGAAGGGCCGCTGTGCAGTAAAGTGTGCACTACACTCAGCCAGCTGACGAAACGAGTGTGCCGTGCAGGCCATACAGGTTGGCTTCCAGCGCTTTTGCCAGTGCGCAGGCCTTGCTGTGATCGCTGCGAAAGCCTTTTATCCTGCCGCTGGTCACTTCCTGGATATGAAAAAAGTTTCTTCCGGCCGGCACCACTCGATAAAGCACGGAATGGGAGTACCCATCGGGTGTGGGTAGGCAGTAGTATTGGTGTGCGTCTGGACATGATGAACGAGTGTGAAAAGACGCAGTGTCGTGTTGACGTCGTTGCATGCTCAGCTCCTGTCGATCGACCTGGTTGATATCAGCGGCTGGTTTTGACCGGTGTTGCTGTTTAGTATTGTCGTCGGCAACGCGCGCCTGGTTCCATGGCCGGGTATTTTCTTTTGTGATGCGCGTCGGAAAACAGTGTTTTTAATCGGGTTATTCTCTGAAGTTGTTCGACTCGTATTCTCGGGTCGTTGAACCTGTGATTTGCTGTGTCGCCGGATGACCTCGCACAAGGGCCACCGCGGCTGTCTGTACGGCTCTTATGGTTGTCTTCAGGTTTTTAACGAGTATGTCTTTCGTGCCGTAACGGCCGTTTTTTTGTGCTGCCCGCTCAAGCGGTCAGTGCTTTATCGATGTGGGGGCGTTTCCTTGGCAGTCAGTAATCTGGATATGCACGCGTTATTCGTGCTGGGTGATTTACGCGCAAAGTTGGTCAAGCAGTTTCAATCTCGTTTTGTCTACGTTACCGAACAGACCCCGGAAGGTATCTACATCGCCGAGATCGACACTGAAGCGGCGTTGGTCGTGGACGACAAGCCACGCCTGGAGCTCAAGGTGGGCGATCATTTTCGCGCGGCAGTATTGCCCAGCCGTGAAGGTGGCAAGTTTGAACTCAAGTTTCGCGATATTAAGTTGACCGTGTATGGCCTGGGCGACTACGCCTTTGTGTCTTCGGCCGAAGGTGAAGGCATTGTGTTCAAGGAAGGCCACAGCGTCATGCTGGTATTTGCCGCCAGGGAACAACTGCAGGAAGGCCTGACCAAAACCCTCAAGGCCGTCACCGGCAAGGCCGCCAAGTGGCGCAAGGGCGAACTGGTGACGTTCAAGGCCAGTGAGTAAGCGCAATCACGGCGAACTTCTTTTATCTCCCGGAACCTCTACTACAGTTGAGTTGACTTAACTACGAGAGAGGCTTCGCGCATAGCAGCAAAGCCGTCCGCTGATGGCTGCGATATCGCGAGGTGCAAAGGAATGAAAGGATTGAGAACGCTGTTGGCTGCATCGCTGACGAGCCTGGGCCTGTCCATGGCGTCAGTGCCGGTATCGGCCGCCCAGGCGCCGGTGCACTTTGCCGACCTGAACTGGGAAAGCGGCAGCCTGATCACCGAGGTACTGCGGTTCATTGTCGAGAAGGGCTACGACTTGCCCACCGACACCTTGCCCGGTACCACCATCACCCTGGAAACCGCCCTGGCCAAGAACGACATTCAGGTGATCGGTGAAGAGTGGGCGGGCCGCAGCCCTGTCTGGGTCAAGGCCGAGGCTGAAGGCAAGGTGGTGGGCCTGGGCGATACGGTCAAGGGCGCCACCGAAGGCTGGTGGGTGCCGGAGTACGTGGTCAAGGGTGATCCGGCCAAGGGTATCAAGCCGCTGGCCCCTGACTTGAAAAGCGTACAAGACCTGGCGCGCTACAAGGATGTGTTCAAGGACCCGGAGTCACCGGACAAGGGGCGGTTTCTCAATAGCCCTATCGGTTGGACTTCGGAAGTGGTCAACCGGCAAAAGCTCAAGGCTTACGGCCTGGACGACAGCTACGTGAACTTTCGCAGCGGCTCGGGGGCGGCGCTGGATGCGGAGATTGCTTCGTCGATCCGTCGGGGCAAGCCGGTGCTGTTTTACTATTGGTCGCCCACGCCGTTGATGGGCCGCTACAAGTTGATTCAACTGCAAGAGCCGCCGTTCGATGCGCAGGCCTGGAAGACGCTGACGGATGCGGACAATCCTGATCCCAAGCCGACGCGGTCGCTGGCGTCCAGGTTGAGCATCGGGGTGTCTACGCCGTTCCAGAAAGAGCATCCGCAGATTGCGCAGTTTTTCGAGAAGGTTGAGTTTCCTATTGAGCCGCTTAATCAGGCGTTGGCGAAAATGAGTGAGAATCATACGCCGCCTCGGGAGGTGGCCCAGGTATTTCTCAAGGCTCATCCTGAGGTGTGGAAGGCGTGGTTGACGGAGGATGTGGCTCTCAAGGTTGAGTCGGCCCTCAAGTGATTGACAGTGTTGCTACCTGATGGAAATCAAAATGTGGGAGGGGCTTGCTCCCATGACGGCTATCTGACTGATGCACTGCAATCCAAATGTGGGAGGGGGCTTGCCCCCGATGGCGGCCTCGGGGCTGGCCGGGATGTTGGATTGGACCGAGTACATATCCGTTTCTGCGGTAACGGCTGCTTAGGGTTCCGCCCTGACGGCGGGTCACTTTGGAAAAGCCCCAAA